>JAPLKR010000140.1 GCA_026387965.1 Fusobacteriota bacterium
ACCTATTTATTTAAAAAAGAGAAGCTTTCAATAATTATTTTTCTGTCAAAGTTATAGGGGAATTAGCTATACCAAATAGAGAAAGAGATATTAACTGAGCTGTTAGAAAATAAAAATATTAAGTAAAACTGGTAAAAATATCTTTTCCATCGCTTTGAGGTTGTAAAATGATGCGCAAAAGTGATATACTATATATAATAAAATTGGTTGAAGGGTGTGGGTTAACAATGATAAAAGCCATTATTTTAGCAGCGGGAAAAGGGACCCGAATGAAATCAAATATTCCAAAGGTAATGCATAAAGTAAATGGAATGCCGATGCTGGTAAGAATATTTAATACATTAAGTCAAGTTGGTATTTCCACAGAGAATTTAATTACCGTTTTGGGAGACAAAAAAGAGTATATTATAAAAAATATTTCTGAAATTTCTTATGTTGTTCAAGAGGAACAACTTGGTACGGGGCATGCAGTAAAGATAGCTAAAAAATATTTTGAAAATTTTGATGGTGGCGTGATCATCACTTATGGAGATGCCCCGTTGATTAAAAAATCAACCTATGAAAAACTAATATTTGATTTTAACAAAGGTCAATCAGGAGCGGTTATTGTAACGACACACCTTGAAAACCCTTTTGGATATGGCAGAGTTATAAAAAATGCACAAGGTGAAGTTGAGCGCGTGGTTGAGGAAAAAGATGCTTCAGTTCAGGAAAAAAAAATCACTGAAATTAATACTGGACTATATTGTATAAATGCTAAAAAATTAGCCTATTATATTGAGCAGGTAAAAAACAATAATGTGAAAAATGAGTATTATCTAACGGATGTGGTTGAATTAATGTACCAGGCAGGTGAAGGTGTAAGTACATTGGAAATTGAAGAATTCGAACAAATGGTTGGAGTGAATGATAAAGTTCAACTTGCTGAAGTTAGTGAAGTGTTAAGACGTGAAAAGAATCGTGAACTCATGGAAAGTGGTGTGATTTTAATTGACCCGAGTCATACTTACATTGAAGAGAGCGTTCAAATAGGGCAAGATACAGTAGTGTATCCAAATACGTTTATTACGGGAGATACACACATTGGAACGAATACAGTTATTCTTGAGGGCTCAAGAATTGAAAATTCTAAAATTGGTTCACATGTTAAAATAAAATCCTCTGTAATTGAAGAGAGTATTGTAGAAGATTATAGTGATGTAGGGCCATTTGCCCACTTAAGACCACTAGCGCACCTGAAAGAGCATGTGCATGTCGGAAATTTTGTTGAAGTGAAAAAGTCGACGCTTGAAAAAGGAGTTAAATGTGGACACTTAACTTACATCGGCGATGCGAGTGTTGGAGAAGGTACAAATATTGGGTGTGGGACGATTACGTGTAATTACGATGGAAAGAAAAAGTACCAAACGATTATTGGAAAAAATAATTTTATTGGAAGTGATACTAAATTTGTTGCACCAGTAAAAACTGGCGATAACGTACTTGTTGGTGCAGGTACAGTTTTGAATAGAGACATACCTTCAGATTGCTTAGTAGTGGGAAGACCAGCGCTTACAGTAAAAGAAAACTATTTCAAAAAATAATATTTAAGGAGTCTAAAGTGAAACATTTTAATGGAAGATTATTTTCAGGAAGTGCCAGTAGAATGCTTGCCGAGAGAATTGCGAGGTGTCTAGGAGTTGAACTTGGAAATCTTTCTATTTCTCAATTTAAAGATGGCGAAACGAGCCTACATTTTAAAGAGTCTATTAGAGGCCAAAAAGTATTTTTAGTACAATCAACTTCTAATCCAGTAAATGAAAAACTTATGGAACTTCTTGTAGCTATAGATGCTGCAAAGCGGGCTTCAGCTGAGGAAATAATCGTAGTTATACCTTATTTTGGCTACGCAAGGCAAGATAGAAAAGCAGGACCAAGAGAGCCGATTACTGCTAAGTTAGTAGCCAATCTTTTAACAACTGCCGGGGCAGACAGAGTGATTACAATGGATCTTCATGCTGCGCAAATCCAAGGATTTTTTGACATTCCAGTAGATGATATGCAAGGGCTGCCGCTGATAGCGAGTTATCTCATTAGAAAAGGGTATATGGATGATAATGTAGTAGTAGTGTCACCAGATCTTGGTGGCGTTAAGAGAGCACGTGGTTTAGCAGAAAGACTACATGCCAATTTAGCTATTATTGACAAACGTCGTCCCAAACCGAATGTTTCGGAAATAATGAATGTAATCGGTGATGTTCAAGGTAAAGTAGCTATTTTCATTGATGATATGATTGATACCGGAGGTACTATTGTGAATGCTGTGAATGGTATTTTAGATCGTGGGGCAAAAGAGGCTATTATTTGCTGTACTCATGCGGTTTTTTCTGATCCTGCTGTTGAAAAGCTTTCTTCATCAAGGGCATGTGAAGTTATTATTACAGATACGATTGAACTGCCATTAGACAAACGTTTCGACAAATTAACCATTCTATCTGTTGATAAAATGTTAGCAGAGTGTATGAGACGAATTAATAATAAAGAATCCATCAGTGGGCTTTTTAACGAAAAAAGCAAGAGCTAAAAAGGAGACGCTATGTCAGAACTTAGAAAAGACCCTGTTAGTAGAAGATGGGTAATATTTTCACCAGACAGAGCACATCGCCCAGTAGATGTAAAGCCGAAAGCGGAAGAGAATATGCAAGAGGATATCAAAAATTGTCCTTTTTGTGAAGGAAAAGAAAAAACATCAGGAGCGGAAATTTTAGCTTATGATAAAGTTCTTGGACGAAAACCGAATACGCCTGGATGGTGGGTTAGAGTACTTGAAAATAAATATCCTGCTTTAGAGAGTAGAGAGACCTTAGAGAAAACAGCTGAAGGAATCTATGATTGGATGAATGATTTAGGAAGACACGAAATTATCGTAGAAACACCGAATCACTTTATTCAACTCCCGGAACTTACGGAAGAAGAGATTGAAAAAGTTTTACTTTCATTCAAGGAGAGATACTATAATATTAAAAACAATCCACATATAGAATATATTTTAATTTTTAAAAATTATGGAAAAGAGGCAGGGGCATCACTTCAGCACTCTCATTCACAGTTGATTGCAACACCTGTTGTTCCAAATCGCATTAAAGAAGAAATAAAAAATTCTCATGAGTATTATACGTTTAGAGACCGTTGTATTTTTTGTGATATTGTAACACAGGAACTCTCTTCAAAAAAACGTATAATTGAAGAAAATCAAGATTTTGTATCATTTGTATTCTATGCAGGAAGATTCCCTTATGAAACATGGATACTGCCAAAGGAGCATGCATCAAATTTTGAAGATACTTCGATTGAAAAAATTAGGAGTCTATCAGAGATTCTAAAAAAGACGTTGTCTAAAATACAAAAGGCACTTAATGATACGCCATATAACTTGGTATTTCATACCCTTCCAGTTAAAATGAAGGATAAAGAATATTACCATTGGCATATTGAAATCATGCCAAAAACTACACGTGTAGCAGGATTTGAATGGGGATCTGGTTTTTATATTAACCCAATACTTCCAGAAGATGCGGCTAAAATATTAAATAGTATGGAGTAAAAATGTCTCAAATAGAAATAGCCGTTTCATTATTAATACAAGAAGAAATTATTGCATTTCCAACAGATACCGTATATGGAGTTGCGGCTCTAGCAAGTTCGATAAATGCAATAGAAAAAATTTATGAGATTAAGGGCAGAGATAAAGACAAGCCATTGATTGCCATGGTGCCTGAAGAATTTGATATTGAACAGCTTATCGAAGTTCCAAAAGAGTTCGTAAACGAGATTAGGCATCTCATTAAAAATCATTGGCCTGGAGAGTTAACTTTAATTTTTAAGATGAAAAAAAATCCGTATATTGTTTTAAACTACGATACTTTAGGAATTAGAATACCAAATCATAAAGTAGCATTAGAAGTTATTAATAAGATAGGGGTTCCTATTTTTGTTACGAGCGCTAATCGTTCAGGAGAACCTTCAAGTGTAACGCAAGAAGAAGTTGAAAAATCGTTAGGTAGAGAGCTTTCGTTGGTGTGTAGTGGCGATTGTGGAAGCGGAATTGCTTCAACAATAGTAAGCTATATAGAGGGAAAACGCACAATTATTCGACAGGGAAATATTATAGTAAACACATAGAAAGAGGAAGAAAATGGCTAAACAAACGGTAAATCCAGGGAGAATTAATAACCTTGAGATGATGAATCAATATAAACAGATGAGTATGGCATCAAGTATGCTAAAAATTGGTAAAAGTAAAAGAAAATACGAAATTCATTTAAGCTCTAAAAGTAAAAAACTTGTTGGGACACTGGCGAAAGAGATGAAAAAACAAATGGCTGGTCAACTTGGAGAAAAGCATACTGAGGGAATCAAACTATTTCTTGATTATTTAGAACTTGAGTGTGCAGTAATTAAAAAACCTAAAGTTAAAATGACAAAAGAAGAGAAAACTAAAGCTAAAAAATCTACAAAAGTTAAAGCGAATACACCAGAAATTTTAAAGGTAAGTTTTGAAGAATTAGATTTTCTAAAAACGAGTGTGTCGAGTTCAGTAACTGAAATGAATAAAATGACGTTTAAGTGGTATTCGCTTCTTAAAAAGTTATCACTACGTTTAAGCAGAAAACAGATTCATATTCTACTTAAAGAAATAAAAAAGTAGACTAGGAGGTAAGAGTGCAATTTCTATTTGGTCCCGTTAAGTCAAGACGACTTGGAAATTCATTAGGGGTTAATCTATTTAGTGAGAAACAGTGTAATTTAGATTGTCTTTATTGTGAAGCGGGTAGAACAGTTAGGCCTCTCTGTGTAAATGAATATTATGTAGAGAGTTCTTCTTTCAAAGAGGAACTTTCTCTTTTTTTAAAAAATTGCAGTGAAGAACTCGACTATATTACTTTTTCGGGTATAGGTGAGCCGACTCTATGTGAAAATTTAGATGAATTTATTGAGATTATTAGAGAAGTGTCTCAGTGTAAAATTGGCGTTATTACCAATGGGATCTTACTTGGAAATAGTAAAATAATTGAAACACTTTTAAAAGTAGATATGGTGATGCCTTCTCTTGATAGTGCGTTAAAGAAAAGTTTTCAAAAAATCAATAGGCCATTTTCAAATATTGAAATTGATAAGCTTGTTGCCGATATTAAGCAGTTTGGAAATCTTTTTAAAGGTGAGTATTTTCTTGAAATAATGCTGCTTTCGGGGATTAATACATCAGCAAACGAGTTAAAAGCCTTAAAAAAAGCATCCGATTATATCGCTTCAGATAAAGTTTTTCTAAATGTATTAGATAGAATTCCGGCCTATACAGAGTCTAAAAAGTTAACACAAGTTGAGAAAAAAAATGTAAAGAAGATTTTCAGTTTGAAAAATGAAATTTTATTATAATCATAGGAGGCGTAAAAATGTATATAGGTATTGATGTTGGCGGAACAAATATTACTGGCGGACTTTTTTCAGTTGAACATGAGATATTAAAACGCGCAAAGATGAAGTCTAGAGCCAAAGATGGAACAGCAGCTATTATGGAGCAGCTTTTTAAAGTGATTAGTGAGTTAAAAGGGCAAAGTAGTGAAGAAATACTAGGCATTGGGATTGGAATCGCAGGGATAATTGATAGTAAGGCAGGCATAGTACGCTCAAGTGCTAATATTGATGTAGTTAATTTTCCGCTAAAAGAGGTTGTAGAGGCTGAGTTTCATATTCCTACTTATATTGAAAATGATGTTAATGTGGGGGTGATTGGTGAGTGGAAATATGGAGGCGCAAAAGGGTACAGTAATATTGTTGGAATTTTTGTAGGAACCGGAATTGGTGGTGGATTGGTTTTAGAGGGCAAACTCTATACAGGAAAAATTGGAGCTGCGGGAGAGATTGGACACATTCCAATTGATATGAATGGTCCATACTGTGGATGTGGTTCAAAAGGCTGTATTGAGGCATATGCCTCTAAAACAGGCATGGAACAATATATTAACGCACTCATTAAACATCAGCATAAAAGTTCTTTTTTAACACGTGTAGAAGAGAATAATGGAAGGCTTAAAAGTGGTTATCTTGTAGAAGCAATAAGAGTTAAGGACACATATGCGATTGAAGTATTAGACTACGCAATGGAAAAACTTGGTGTTGGAATTGCGGGGGTTATTAATCTCCTTAATCCTGATTTAGTAGTTCTTGGAGGCGGAGTGATGGAGGCATTAGGAGATTATCTACTTCCTAAAATTCAAGCCTCTTGCGAAAAATATTCGATGCCTGAGCTCTATAAATCTACTCAGTTTAAAATGGCCACTTTAGGGGATGATTCTGGAATTTATGGTGCAATGAATATTGCAAGTCAGAGGTAATCGATGAGAAGAGATCTGTTTTCAGTAATTTTTATTACGTTAAAAGCAATAAAATTTAAAATGGTTCAAAAAATAGAGGATCATTTCGAGGTATTGGAGGAGGGAGAATATACCTTAAATCTCGCGAGCGATCTTTTTTCAAAAGGGAGAGTAGAGTTTCGAAATGTTGAATATCTATCAGAAGTTATTAATCGTATTATGAGACTTGCAAGTGGGTACCAAATTGTTAAGATAAAACTTTATGGGATCAGTTCACTCAAAGAGGCAGAGAATATCGATTACATTTATGATCAGCTCCTTCTTAAAACAAAGTTATACATGCGAATTTTAGAAAACCAAGAAGAGCAGCTCTATTTTTATAAAATGGCTTTAAAAGAGATTCGAAATAATGAAGATCTGCTCGCAAGCAAAACCCTTTCGATTGTAAGTACAGGGACAGGGAATTTAAGTATTGGATATTATAGAGATAGAGAAATACAATATGTTCACAATTTTAAAAACGGTATTGTAAAACTTATAGAGATTTTTTCTGAAGTAAGGGATGAGGCGGAGACGCTACATCATATTATTCTTGAAAATTATCTAAAAAATACTTTTGATAGTGTGAAAAAATTCATGCCTTTTAATGTTTCAGAGATTCTTGTTGTGAGTGGAAGAGAGATGAAACAGCTTCGTGAGAGGTTAGGGTTTGAAGAAAAAACCATTTTTGAAATTGAAGAACTCGAAGAACTTTATTTTGAATATGGTAGTTATAAAGTAGAAGTATTAGCTGAAAAGTTAGATGTTTCAGAAAGTACAGCGGTTGGAATTCTTTACACATTAGCACTATATAAAGTAGTTGCGGAGCTAACAGAATCAAAAAAAATAGTTATATTAGAAACAACTATTCAAGATGCTATCATGGAATCTAAGTTTTTCAGAAAACGTGATTTGAATATTGAAAATCAAGTAGAAAACAGTATTCTTCGTGCTGTAAAACGATTGGGCCGACGTTATCAGTATAATGAAGAACATGCGGTGTTAGTGCAAGACCTTTCTCTTAAAATTTATGATGAACTTCAAAATTTGCATGCAATGGGAAAAAAAGAGAGATTTTATCTGGAACTTGCTTCACTTTCTCACGACATGGGAAAATTTGTGAATCTTTCTGAACATCAAAAATATTCTCATAATATACTAATGGCAAGTGATATTATAGGACTTTTGCGTAAAGAAAAGCAGATTGTAGCCAATGTCGTCTTGCACCATGGAAAGCAAGAAAAAATAAATTTTGATGGGCCTACATTTAGGGATTTTACAGCGAGTGAAAAAGTGATGGTAGCAAAACTTACAGCCATATTAAAAATTGCTGACTCTCTCGAAGCTGGAAACGCCCATTTAATGAAGGATACGGAGTTTAAACTTGATGGCAAAATTCTCTATATTTTTGTTAAGCAAAGAATTGAAGAGTTGATGATGATACAGTTACATTTCAAAAAATCTCATTTTTTTACAGATGTTTTTGGAATTAGAGTTGAGCTAAAAAACCGTAAATAGGGAGGGGAAAGTATGGAATACATTAATAGAGAATTAAGTTGGCTTGAATTTAACTCAAGAGTGCTTTCAGAGAGTGTGAACTCTAGAAATCCGCTCCTTGAAAGAGTCAAATTTTTAGCCATTACCGCTTCGAATATGGACGAGTTTTTCATGGTAAGAATTGGTGGAATTAAACATAAAATTCAAAATGATATTGAAGAAGTAGATATTACTAACAAAACGGTAAGAGAGCAATCAATAGATTTATATAAAAAAACTAAGGAATTTTCCAAAAAACAGTATAACTATTTACTCACAAGTATTATTCCAAAGCTTAATGAAGAGGGGATTATCTTTGTAAGATATGAGAGCCTAGAACAAGAGGGGCAGGCTTTTTTAACCGATTATTTTATGGAAACAGTCTATCCTATATTGACGCCTTTAGCAGTTGATCCTGCACGTCCGCTCCCATTTTTACAGAATCTTGGTTTGAATCTAGTGGTTAAACTTTCAGATGACCGAGATAAAGAACACCATGCCTTTATTCAAGTACCTGGAATTATCTCTAGGTTTATTGAAATTCCGGAGTGTGGCGATGGTAAGAAACGGTTTGTTTTGTTAGAAGAGCTAATGCTTGAACATGTATCTGAACTTTTTGAGGGGTATAAAGTAGTTGACAGAGCTATTTTTAGAATCACGCGCGATGCCTTTTTGCATTATAATGAAGATGAAACAGAAGATTTACTTAATGAAATTAAAAAATCTCTTAAAAGTAGACGTTTTGGCGGACTTCCTGTACGCGTTGAAATTCAAACTCCTGCGAGTTCGGTTTTAGAGAACTTTCTTATTGATTCTTATTCGCTGCTTGCTCATGAAGTATATCGGCCTCCTGGATTTATTGATTTAAAGCATTTTTTTTCATTTTATGAACAAGTAGATAGAAGTGATTTGAAATTTAGCCGTAAAAAATCGTATGCGGTCCCAGAACTTTCAGCAAAAAATATATTTGATGCGATTAAAGAGAAGGACATTTTGCTACATCATCCCTTTAATCATTTTGATCATGTTGTGGATTTTATAGAAAAGGCAGCAAACGATCCATCGGTCTTAGCCATAAAGCAAACACTTTACCGTGTGAGCGGAAATTCGCCCATTATTCGTGCGTTGATTAAAGCGTCAGAACTTGGAAAACAAGTGACTGTATTAGTTGAGTTGAAAGCCCGTTTTGATGAAGAGAGAAATATTGATTGGGCAAGACAACTTGAAAAAGCAGGGTGTAATGTAGTGTATGGACTTTTAGGACTAAAAGTGCATGCAAAAGTCTCTTTAATAGTTCGACGTGAAGAAGATAGAATTGTACGGTATGCTCATATTGGAACAGGAAATTACAACAACTCAACGGCAAATGTGTATACAGATATTGGTATCTTAACGATAAGTAGAAAAGTATGTTCTGATATTTCAAAATTGTTTAATATTATTACAGGGTACTCTATACCCATGAGATGGGAGTCTTTAGCCGTAGCGCCTTTTAACATCCGCACTAGGCTTCTTTCTATGATTGAAGAAGAGAAAAAAAACCATGAGCTTGGTTATCCTGCTAAAATTATTATGAAAATGAACTCGCTTGTGGATAAACAAACTATTGATGCACTGTATGAAGCTAGCACTACCGGAGTTGAAGTTCAGTTGATTGTGAGAGGTGTATCTTGTTTAAGTGCTAATGTGCCTGGTCAAAGTGAGAATATAATGCTGAAAAGTGTCGTGGGGAGATACTTGGAACATAGTAGAATTTACTGCTTTGAAAACCGTGGAAATACTAAAATATTTCTTTCGAGTGCTGATTGTATGGATAGAAATTTTGATAGAAGAATAGAAATTATGTTGCCTATAGAGTCACATGAAAATAAAGAGAAAATTATGGATATTTTGGACCTGTATTTAATGGATACGGAAAATAGTTTTGTGCAACAGCGTGGGCATTATGAAAGTATCGATAGACGTGGAAAAATTCGGCTTGATGTGCAACAAGAGCTTTTTAATGTTGCGCGGCAGAATTTTAAAGAGTACATGAAGACTGAATTTACTGCGCAAGATATGAGTAGTTTTGTACCGGGGAAATAACTTATAGAAAAAAACATAGCGGAGTTCACAGCGAGGATATTCAATGAGTATAAGTAGTAACGGAGTAGGTATTTTGGACAGAAGTTAGCGACACGAGAGGAATAAAATGCTAAAATATATCCAACGATAAGAGGCCTACATGAACAACCGTCAATACTATAAATCAGAGTTTAAAAAAGAGGTAGCGATAGAAGCTATAAAAGAGCGAAAAACTACAAGAAATAGTGTCAGAATACACTGTAGCCCCCGGTTTAGTGTGCCGCTGGAAAGAAGAACTCATTCAGGGTAGCTCTATCTTTGATAGACAAACCGATAAAAAAGAACTGAAACGCATCGCTGAAATAGAAAACAAAGAAGCAAAATTGGAATGTAAAGTTTGAGAATTAACGCTCCATGTAGAATTCCTAAAAAAACTCAATATCAAGGATTAAACTTAGCGGATAAAATAGCTCTGTTAGAGTCAGAAAACACGCAAATATCTTTGGTAATACAATGTACATTACTCGGAATTAACCGTTCTAGCTACTATTATAAAAAGAAAGAAAAGCCCTCTATGGCAGATGAAATCTATGATGTCGTATTAGCTTTACATCTTAAACATCCCTATATGGGAGCACGAAGTATAAGTGATCAATTAAAACGTAGCGGGCATAATATTGATAGATGAAAATCGAGTAAAATGATGAAAGAACTTAAAATCAAAACGGGGTATCCCAAACCTAATTTAAGTTTGGTCAATAAAACGCATAAAAAGTTCCCTTATTTGTTGACAGGGCTAGAAATAACAAGAACAAATCAAGTGTGGTGTACCGATATCACGTATATTCGTACCCAAAATGGATTCATGTACCTTACAGCTATTATCGATGTCTACTCACGCTATATCG
>JAPLKR010000114.1 GCA_026387965.1 Fusobacteriota bacterium
AGTGCTCAATCATATCTCGATTACTCGTTTTAAGTGCCTCAATAGCGGCCAATTGAGATATTGTACAGGTAGATGTCACCAAGTATTGATGTGTTTTTAATATATGCTTAGCTATCGAGTCATCAGCCAATACATATCCAACACGCCACCCCGTCATAGAGTGAGATTTTGAAAATCCTAAAATAACAATGACTTTTTCACGAATGTTTTCATACTCTCCGATACTTATAAATGAATCAGTATCATATACTATCTCACGATATACCTCGTCAGATATCACAAAAATATCTCTATCTTTTACACACTCTACCATTACCTCTATAGACTCTTTTGAGTAAACACATCCAGATGGGTTATTCGGAGTCGTTATTAAGATTGCCTTGGTATTTTCGGTAATATGTGAAAGTATCGTCTCCTTCGTGAGTTGAAACCCATCTTTTTTAGTATTCATTTCCACAACTCTGCCACCATTTAGTGTGATCAATGGGGCATATCCAGGATAACAGGGTGTAGGGATAATAACCTCATCATCAGCTTCAATAAGTGTAGAAAGCGTCGTTGAAAGTCCCTCCATAGATCCCACGGTCGCAATAACTTCTTTTGGCGTGTAATTTAAATGATATTTTTCCTTTATAAAGTCAGAAATCGCTACTCTTAGCTCAATCATCCCTTGGTTTTGAGTATAGAAAGTCTGATTATTTTCAATTGCTTTTATACCCGCTAATTTAACATTCTCTGGAGTATTGAAGTAAGGCTCGCCAATGGTAAATAATATCATATTCTTTTTAGTTTTAGCCATTTCATTGAACCGTCTTATTCCACTCAGTTGAATATTTCTAATGGCTAATTTCACTCTATTTTCCATTCAACCCACCCATCTCTTTAACCGTGCAAATGTACGCCTGCACTCCATACTCTAGCGCGGCTTCGTCAAAATCATAACACGCATTATGAAGCGGAATATCATGTTCTAATGTTTTCGTTCCACAGAAGAAGAAAACACCAGGAAATGCCCTTTGATAAAATGAAAAATCCTCTGCTATCATAAATGGTTCAGAAAACTCAACAAACTCCATGGCACTTACCCCAACCTTGAACTTTTCGAAAAGAACTTTATCGTTAATCACAGGAGGGTACCCTGATTTCAACTCAATTTCCACCTCAATACGGTGTGTCAATTTATACCCTTTTGCCATTTCCACTAGCCTTGACACAATGTGGCTGTACACATCTTCATTAAAAACACGAATAGTCCCTTCAATTTGAGCAAACTCACTCACGATATTTCTAACATCTCCACCGTGCATCTTTCCAAAAGTCACGATAGCCTTTTCAAGAGGAGATATCTCTCTTGTCATCATCACTTGCACATCAAGTAGGAATCGTGACGCCGCCATAATAGCATCTACACCGTTTTGAGGTATCGCTCCGTGAGCACTTTTTCCTTTAAATTTTATATTGATTTCAGTCGCTTTTGCAATAAATTCGCCAGACCTACTCCCTATTTTTCCTTGCTCTAAACTAGGAAATAGGTGCATTCCAAAAATAGCAATTACCTTTAATGAGTGTAAAATTCCTGATTTAACAATCAAATCTGCCCCACCAATCGTCTCTTCTGCAGGTTGAAACACCAAAACAATATTTTTTGTAATTAGTGCTCTGTTTTCAGCAAGAAAATGTGCAAATTCTAAAAGCATAGCCATATGCCCATCATGGCCACACGCATGCATAACTCCCATCGTTTGTGACGCAAACTCATGTGTTAATCTCTCCTCTATGGGAAGGGCATCCATATCACTTCTAAAGGCAATCGATTCTCCCTCATTTACTTTGAATACTCCAATCACGCCTGTATCTAAAATATCGACTGTCTCTATCTGTAGAGCGTTGAGCACCTTTTTAATATATTCTTTAGTCTTATATTCTTGCAAACTTAACTCGGCTAATTGGTGAAGTTCTCTTCGATATTTTTTTAATCTTGACATATACACCTCATATATTTTTTCTATATTATAGCATAAAAAAAGAGAGGTAAAAACCTCTCTTTTTTTATACTTTTATCGTTTCATTTATTTGTATAATATATACTCCGCCACATTTTCCTAAACTCTCCTGCAGTGTTTGATCACTACATGCAATCACTGGAAATGTATTGTAGTGAACTGGAATATTTTTCTTTGCTCCAACCATCTTCATAGCACGTTTAAAATCACAAAGATCCATGGTAAATTGTCCACCCATTGGCATAATTGCTAAATCAATATCTTCATCTTTTAATAGTTGCATTTCAAGAGTTAACCCAGTATCTCCTGAAATATATATTTTTTTACCCTCGGCATTTAAAATAAACCCCATGGCAATCCCGCCATAACTACCATCTGGAAGCGATGAACCATGTACGGCTAAAACACCTTTTATCTCAAACCCATCATACGAAACATATCCACCGATATATTGAGACGCGAGTTGTTCTTGAGCAACTCCTTCTTTTTGAAGATATGCTCCTATTTCAGGATTAGAAATAATTTTAATTTTAGGATTTGCTTTCGCAAACTCAACTGTATTACCAATATGATCAAAGTGACCATGTGTTAGCAATATGTAGTCTAATTCCTCTGCATTTACCTGTTTTGAAACAATTGGGTTACCTAAAACCCACGGGTCTGTAATAATTTTTTTCCCATTAAATTCAAATAGATTCACATTGTGTCCTAAAAAAGTATAATTCATATTGCCTCCTATTTTTCTTATATTATATCATATCAAGCTGCATGTGTCAACTTTTTAATTGATTAATAAATTCATAGTTATTTATATGAAATGGAGCTAAATTAAATCTAGCCCCATTTTTTATAACTTATTTTAAACTAATTCAGTATTGATATTTCAGTTTCTAATTTTTTAAAACTCTCTTTGATTAGTATATCCCAACTCTCTACAGTAGTTGAATAAGCGCTATTTTCATTGAAAACAAATCTATCGTTAAAATCAATCAGAACATCTATACCATACTCTGTTATTTCACCATTTGGTACTCTACCTTTGAATTTTTCAAAAACTTCTTTAGGAAAGGACTTGTAATTTTTGATCGAAACATTTGAATAATATGTATTCTCTACTACTTTAGTTGTTTTATACTCTAAATCATACAAATTGTTTACATCTGTTGATTTAGAAAGCTTAGCCGCTAAATTTTTAATTGCTTCAGTCGAACTCACTTCTCCTGTAAGGTTAATTTTAGCAAAGTTCATTATTCCTGAAAATTGCATAACTAGACACAGCTCTTCGACAATATCTTTTAAATAATCAACTTGATCAATAATTCTAGCCATAACTTTCTCTGAATCTTCACGTATCTCAACTGGAAACCCAATATTTAAAGCCATATTTACTTGAGACAGAACAATTTGACTCATTCCATCTTTTGCAGTGAATGCAACTCTTGGAACAGATGGATCTGTATTTGGAGGAACATTATTAAGTTGAGCAGCTTCGTACTCATTAATTAAATAACTTCCTATCACATTGGCAAAATCTTGAATGTCTGCTTTTAACTCAAAAGCAAATGAAAAACTTGTGTTAACAAAAAAAGGCTTAACTGACATTATACACTCCCTATAATTTTTTATAATATTATAACATATTTTCAATACTTTTATAACTTGATTTTTATGAAATATTGTTTTATAATGATTTACTAGTCATGTTTGAAAGGGGTGAGGAAATGAAAAAAATTGCATTATTAGCTGCTTTAATTCTGCTTTTTTCTTTTAGCTTCGCTTCTTCAACTATCGTAGTTAAGCATGAAACCATAACGGTCGATTCTCCTCAAGACATCATGCCACTTGATACCTCCAAAGAAGCCGCCTATAGTATCATGTACAATGTAACTCCTAATCTTAAGCTTTCTAAACTTCTGTAGATCTAATCCTTGCTCAAGCAGCTTTGGAATCAGGTTGGGGAACTTCAAGATTTTTTGTTCAAGGGAATAATGCCTTTGGTCTGCATGCTTTTAATGATTCTACACCAAGCATTCAAAGCATTGGAAATCCTAATACTCAAGTAATGAAATTTAAAACACTTGAACAGTGTATCGAACAATATTTTATTACACTTTCAACCAATTCTAACTACGATTCATTTAGAAATGCACTTAATTCTCCACTTTCAACCAATACTCCTTATCTACTCTCACAACTTGGAGCTTATTCAATTTTAGGAGCAGATTTATACTCTGAAATGCTTCTTAACGTTATTAATCAAAACACACTTTCACAGTATAATAATTATGTACTCATTCATCATGATATCTATTATAGTTATTATTTTAGAAAATTTTTACGATGGTTTACTCTTCTTTGGATTGTAGGCGAAACCTACTAAAAAAAGCTATCTCAACTTCGAGATAGCTTTTTTTAATATAGATGTTTTTCTAAACAATAATACCCTCATCTGTATGGTATAACTCGTCTACTTCTAGAGTATAGATAATTTTCTGAAAATTTCCTTACTATGATATTCTTGGAGCACAAAAATAGTAATTCAAAACACACTTATCAATCGTTTTATTAACCTTGCAATGGTACCTCATCCGATTACGCTAATTTGAATGAGCACAACATACATATAACTCTCAAATATACTCTGGTACACGTAGATAACTTAGTTAACTCATCTCTGAAAAAATTCATCGTTGATGTTAGCATCCATTAAATTTCTTCGAATGAACTCTGGCACTCACTTTGCATCAGTATTATAATGCCATCTCAACTCGAATTCGTCTACATTAAACTCCTATTTTAACTTCCCAAGTAGGTCATGTATTCTAATCATACCGACAATATCACCAGAATCTAATACAGGCAGAACAGAGATTTGACTCTCTCTCTCCTCCATCGTGCCCAGAGCATCAGCAGCTAAACTATCAGGTGTTGCACATATTGGATTTTTAATCATAATATCCTTTGCACGTAGATTAAAAAACTCTTCTTTTTTAAGAAGAGCTCTTCTTAAATCCCCTTCGGTAATAATTCCAACTAAACTCTTCTTATTCTCAGATACACATACTGCACCCAATTTTTTTACCGTCAACTCCATAACCACTTCATCCATAGTAGCCTCTTGTGTTACAAAAGGGATCTCTTCCCCTTTTTTCATGATATCCCGAACATGAAGTAGCAACCTTCTTCCAAGTGCGCCTCCAGGGTGATATAAGGCAAAATTTTCAGGCTTAAACCCCTTTAACTTCATCAATGTAGCTGCTATCGCATCTCCCATAACCAATGCCCCTGTCGAAGAGGACATCGGCGCGAGATTAAGAGGACACCCTTCGCGCCTTACATGAATATTAAGCACTACATTCGCCATAGCCGCAAGATATGAATTCAAATTTCCTGTCATCGCAATAAGGGATATGTGTTGCTTCTTTAAAACAGGTATGATACTTTTAAGTTCATCACCATTTCCACTATTAGAAATCAGAACCACCACATCTTCTTTCGAAACAATCCCTAAATCTCCATGTAGCGCTTCTGCAGAGTTTAAAAATACTGCAGTTGTCCCTGTCGAAGAGAGAGTAGCTGCAATTTTTTGTCCAATTAGGCCTGATTTCCCAATTCCACTTATAACCACTTTTCCCTTACAATTTCGAATAATTTCAATAGCTTCAATACTTTCATCACCCATATTAGACTTTACATACTCTAATTCAGAGATTTCAATATCAAATATCTCTTTTATACTTTCAAGAACGCCCATTTTTCCTCACTATGCTATTTAGTTTCAATATGTGCTAAAATATATTTTAAAAAATTCCACGATTTTTCAACTGAACTGATGCTAACCTCTTCATTGATAGAATGAGGATAACGAATATTTGCACCAATTGAAACGGCTTCCATATTAGGATATATCCCTTGAATCAAGCCACACTCGAGACCACCATGTGTTGCTGCCACATGAATCTCTTCACCGTAAAGTTTTAAATATTCCTCTTTAACTATTTTTAAAATCGAGCTATTTACATTGGGCAGCCAACCTGGATAGGCGCCTGTGTGCTCTACTTTTGCACCAATCAACTCATAGGTTGCTGCAATCATATTCGCAACTTTCTCTTTTGCATGAGCCATCGGTGAGCGTGTTAGAAAAATACACTCTACGCTACTGGACATCGTTTTAATAGCACCAAAATTTGAAGATGTCTCAGGAATATTTACATTCCAATCCATTTTATGTACCCCAAAAAAACTTGCTTCGATGGCACGTATGATTTTTGAGCTTTCAGCAATATAGTGAGTTGGTGTTTCTATTTTTTCTACTGTAAAAGTCACTTTTTTTTCAACTGAGCCATACTCTGTTTTGAGGTTAGATTCATATTTTTTTACAAAACTTTCTACTTCGCTTGCGTATTTTCCCTCTACAACAAACTGAGCATCACATTTTGCGGGAATAACATTTCTAAGCGTTCCACCAACAATATTGACCAATTTAATATCAAAGCGCTTTTGCATTTCATAAAGGGCATTGGCTGTCTCTTTAATAGCATTAATGCGTCCCATATGAATGTCGCACCCTGAATGACCAGAAAAAAGCCCTTTAATCACTAAATGAAAGGCAACACTTCCACTCGCTACAGCTATTTGAGTTGTAGGAATCGAAACATTTGTATCAATACCACCAGCACACCCAATACATACCACATTATCATCTTCAGAATCAAGATTAATTAAAATCTCTCCTGTCAGCTCCCCAGTTTTTAACCCAAAAACACCTGTCATTCCTGTCTCTTCATCTACGGTAATCAAGGCTTCTAATGGCCCATGTGCGATATCACTGCTCTCCATAAGTGCAAGTATCATCGCAACCCCAATACCATTATCAGCGCCTAAAGTTGTATCATGCGCTTTAATCAAATCTCCTTCAACAACAAGTTTAATAGGATCTGTTTCAAAATTATGTGTACTGGTCGAGGCTTTAGAGGGAACCATATCCATATGCGCTTGAAGGGTAACAATTTTTAAATTCTCTAACCCCTTTGTAGCTGGTTTTCTATAAATGATATTTCCTATTTCACTCTCAACCGTTTCAATTCCAAACTTTTCACCTGTAGTCTTTAAATACGCACGAATTTTCGCTTCTTTTTTTGATGGATGAGGTACCCCACAAATTTCTTCAAAATAGTACCAAACTCTTTCTGGTTGCAATCCTACTAATTTCATAACTATCCTCCTAAAAATAAAGTTTTATATAAAATAAAGAAAAGGGAAGCTCGCTCCCCTGATCTTTTAGTCCATAATTGATAAAAATTCAGCAACTTTTTCAACCGCTATTGCATCTTCAGAAGTAACTGTTACATTACTTCCTTTTTTTATTGCTAAAGTTTGCATTTTGAAAAGACTTCTTGCACTTGCTGATTTTCCAGCATTAGTTATTGTAACATCTGCTTCGAACTCTTTCGCAATTTTTACAAGTTGTGAAGCCGGTCTTACGTGAAGTCCATTTTCTGCTACGATGGTTACTGTTTTTTCTGTCATTATTCCTCCTGAGGCGTTCCAAATAAACTCAACTCAACTCAATTAAATTTTAATTAATTGTATCACATTTACTAAGAACTTTCAACTAAAATTTTATAGTTCGCTTTATGTGTTTTCTCCCGTTTTCCATAATCAATCGCAATAAATACTGGGCGACTATATACATTATTTTCATTTAATTTAAAAGAGTCAAAATAATATATACTTATATTTTTCTGAAACTGTTCCTTTTTTTCACCGTGATAGTGTGGAAATGCTTCCCATATCGCATCAACATTATTAGCATAAAAAATTGAGACGCGATCTTTTTCTTGTGGTTTTAAATAGAGAAAAAATTCCAATTTTCCTTTTTCACGACCTAAGCAGAGATAGTCTAGATAAAGAAGTTTTTCAAAGTGTTCTCTTGCCTCAGAACTAGTTTCTTTGTCAAAAAAACATGTATGAAGCAACTTAATGATCGCTTGAAAAGGCACATTTTTATCTAGACCGAGCATTTTTTTTATGTTTAAGCTTAAATTAAAAAAAGCATCAAATGCAGTGGGAAAAAGTTTCACATACTCTTGAATTGCAAGGGAGAATTTTTTACTATTATAGTACCTTTCCACGCACTCCTCAAACCATTTCAAGGCTGATATTTCATGAAAATTTAGCCATTTTGTCTGCAACACCTCATACGGTGCATAGGGCGTATAAATAATTTCGTACTTATCTGATTTAATCTCAATTTCACTACCTTTTAGAACCTTTAAAAACCCAATTTGAAGCGCATCTGGTCTTAGTTGAAATATATCATTAAAACTCTTTTTAAAACTCTCCATCCCTTCATAGGGGAGTCCTACTATGAGATCTAGGTGAAGGTGCATGTTTCCCATACTTTGAAGCTCTTTAACATTTTCATAGAGCTTATCAAGCTTCGTTACTCGCGATATCTCTTTCATTGTTTCAGAATTAGTAGTTTGTACCCCTATTTCAAATTGAAAACGATTTTTTGGTGTTGTGGCTAAAAATTCCATCCACTCCTGAGTAAGTAGGTCTGCACATATTTCAAAATGAAAAAGTGTCTCTCCACCATCTTCTTTTAAATACCTTAAGAGCTCCAGACTACGCGGATGTGCATTAAAAGTTCTATCCACAAATTTTACCAATTTAACTTTTTTTTCAATTAAATAGGAGAGTTCACTTTTGGCCAACTCTATATCTCGACATCTAACACCTCTAAATGTTGAGGATAAGCAGTATGAGCAACTAAATGGACACCCTCTTGAAAACTCATAATAAATAATTCTCTCCATGGCTAAATCACTCGCTTTATAAGGGAATTTCACCTGATTAAAGTCTGAAACTGTTGCGTAGCTTCCCTGTATTTTCTCTTTTGAATAGACGCTCTCATGACGACACACTCTCCCCGTTTTTATAGCCTCCAAAAGTGCAGGAAAAGCCTCTTCCCCCTCACCTGACACGACATAATCCACCCAAGACATTTGCGCGAGTAGCTCGAGAATATGAAAACTAACCTCAGGCCCACCCAGTACAAGCACAGCCTCTTTTTTTACCAATTTTATCATTTGAGAAAGTTTTATGACACTCTCAATATTCCAAATGTAGCATGAAAACCCTATCACATCAAAATCATGTTCTAAAATATTTGAAAGAATTACTTGAAGTGGTTGGTTGATAGTGTATTCTAATACTTTAGTTTCTGGCCCTACTACCTCTCTTAAATAGTATGACGCTAAATTGATATGCACGGATTTTGAATTTATTCCAACTAACAATATCTTTAATTTACTCATCTTCTAGTACCTTCATCTCCTCCATAAATTGAAAAAAAAGTGCCTCAAACTTCTGATAATAAAGTTTTATATCTTCGAAGGCTATTTCTAACCCCTGTGCTTTTGGACTGCGTCTCACGATGCTGTTTAAAAGCTCTTGAATATTGATAAGCTCTAAATTCTGCATAAAGAAATTATCCCTTTTCATATAATTAAAGACTCTTTTGAAATCTTGTGTGAAATAATCACTGCACTGTTCAATTTTCTCATAACACATTGCGGAAAACATTTTTAGGGGCATCGGGTGAAATTTATTAAAATATATGGCTAAAAAATGATCTAATAAAATATCTACAACTACCCCTTTATAGTGACCTATTCTAGGAGAAAAGAGTTTTTTCATCTCTAAAAAACTCTTTGTAGAATCACATATTCTATCAATCGTTCTATGCCTTCTTACTCCCTCTTGAATGAGAATAGGGAGTGTACTTTTACGCATATCGCCTTTTACAAAATCACCCATAATGTTTCCACAAAGTACTTCTGCTTCTGTATGTGAAAAAAAGGCGTGCCCTAAAAAATTCATACTCTATCCTTTCTTAAAAACTTTACTTTACCAATCACAGGGGGCATTCAAATCACTTGATTCTTTCACCACATACAAGTTGGTGAAACATATAGTAAATGTATATTTTTACTCGCCATAATACTCACTTAACTCTATCATCATTCAAGGTTTACTTCGCCATTGTATAAAACACAATAAACAGCCACTAACAAAGCACTCATGCCGTTGCGCATCAATCGGAATTATTTTCGCCGCTTTAATAGCTGTAAATATCCCTAAAATTAACCCTACCAAATCTGAAGCCCATATAGAAAGTGAACAGAAAAAGTGACTCATTTAAATAGTTAGAAAATTTATTACCCTTAGAAAAAGAGCTATTAGAGGTCAAAAAACGCAATAAACAACTAAAAATGGAAAATGATATACTAAAGCAAGCAGCGCTGATAATAGAAAATAAATGTAATAAGTCGTAATAGCAATAAATATTCGATATCAGCAATGTGTAAAATATTACAAGTCCCAAGAAGTAGTTATTACTATGAAAGCAAGCTTGAAATTCCGGATGAAACAATTCTAAAAGAATTAATATAGAAATTTTTTAGAAATAGCAGAAAAAATTATGGCACAAGGAAAATCATGCAAGAACTGATGATTCATAACCATCAAATATCCCGAAGAAAAATTGGGCGAATATTGCAAGAATTAGGCAACGTTTCCAATTATATGAAAGCACATTACAAAAATAAAAAATCAAAGTGCAATGAAGAAACAGTAGAAAATATAGTATATTGAGAGTTTTATGATCGCGAAGAATATGATGTAGCTATTAGCGATTTAACTTATGTTCGAGTAAATGGAAAATAGCATTATATCTACCTAATCGTAGATTTGTTTAATAGAGAAATCATAGGTCATAGTGCTGAAGTACACAAGAATACTAATCTGTTACTTGAAGCTTTTAGCAGTATTCAAGTCTCATTAAAAAAAATCACACTTTATTATACTGATAGGGGTAGTGAATTCA
>JAPLKR010000078.1 GCA_026387965.1 Fusobacteriota bacterium
TTTAAAAAAAGAACTTTGCCTGTCTCTTTTAAAATATTTCTCTTATTTTCTATACAATGGTGAAATGTTTCTTGAGGTGCCACTATTCCTAAGTCAATATGAGAATAATCATCTTCATTCAGTATACACCGAACCAAACACAAATGTTGTTTCAACACTCTCATATTTTTTAAAAATATTCACTGTTCTGTTTAAAATTTTGCCTCGCTTCAAATAGCTGATTATCACTTATTAAATGCTTACCTACAAACATAGTTCATCCTCTAAAAAAGAACCAGCATTACTCTGCTAGTTCTTCTCCTTTACATAAAACCTCATCCGTATTTGAACATCTTAAACACTTTTTACATACATACTTTGGATTTTCAATTTTTCTTTTTAAATCTTCAAAATTAGATTTTATGTCCTCTTTTGAATAACTGCACAATTTCTTCAATTCTCCTCCTAGATAAAGTCGAATCCATAGCCTATTGCCACGGTCGGTAGTGCATTCATTCGATGAATATCTAATGCACCTAACTGCATTCCAAATAAAGCGGTTGTTGAGTTTAGCAGTCCAAGTTGAACACCATTAACGTAATTGGATGCGTTAACTAGACCAATTTGAATACCATAATTTTCATCACAACGGTTAAATATTCCAAGTTGCATGCCGTGCCCAACGCTTGCAAGATTAACCAGTCCTGATTGAATTCCGCCATATGTTACAGCATAGTTTATTGCTCCTACTTGCACTCCTGACATAAATCCATCTTGGTTATACCCACCTACTTGAAGTCCTGTAAAATTACCGCTATCTAAGTTGATCATTCCAAGTTCAATACCTGTAACGTTTTGATGCTGTCCTGCTAGTATGTTAATACTTACCCCCGAGACTGATCCCGAAATGGTAGAAGTTTGGATTTGTGGTAGTAATGAAACTTGTACGGGTGCTGCAAGCGTCATGACTGAAATTCCTGCTAAAAATGCACCTACTCCTAAAATTCTTTTCATTCATTGCTCCTTTCAAAAATACCTATATACATATCATATAATACTTAAGGATTTTTTTCAAGTAGGCGATGATAAAAACCGATACTTTATTCAAATAATCATTGAAAATTCTTTATAAATATCATATAATATAAAATGGATATTAATTAAGGGAGTTTTAACTAATGGAAAATAGCAATCTAGTCACGGATATAGATCAGAAAGAAAAAAAACAAAAGTATAACAAAGCAATGAATGATTCAAAACTTACTTCAAAACATATCAAAATATGGGTTTTAGCTGGTATGGGAATATTTATTGATGGATTTGATCTTTTTATTATTGGTATTGCAATGCCTCTACTTCTGATTCAATATCCTATTTTAAAAAGTAATCCAACACTCATAGGTTTTTTATCTGCTGCTGCGCCTATTGGAGCTATTTTTGGAGCAAGTATTCTGGGAAGACTTACAGATGTTAAAGGCCGAAAATTTGTTTTAATGCTAAATCTTTTCTTTTTTGTGACATTTTCTATCCTTGGTGCTTGTTCTTGGAATTTATGGGCACTATTTATTTTTAGATTCTTCATTGGGGTTGGAATAGGTGGAGAATACCCTGTAAGTTCATCATATATTACAGAAACAATTCCTAAAAAATATCGCAAAAAAATTCTTATTGGAAATTTTCTGTTTCAATCACTTGGTGCTGTATTTGCAGCCCTTTTAGGACTACTGATTCTCTTCTTCTTTCCCTACCCTAATATGTGGAGAGTTATGCTTCTTGCAACCTCAATAATGGCAATTGTCCTCTTTTTCTTTAGACTTCGTCTCCCTGAAAGTCCTAAATGGCTTGCTCAACATGGCCATCGAAAAGAAGCTGGAAAACAACTTTCAAGACTTGTTGGTAAGAAAGTCAAGGTTTCTAAAGTTAAAGACAAACATGGCGAGTTTAAAGATATATTTAAACCACAATACATTAGATTGACAATTCTCTCTTGTGTCCCCTGGTTTTTAATGGATATCGCAATGTATGGAATCGGGCTTTTTACTCCGATAATCATGGCAACGCTCTTTGTCTCCTCTTCAAATCATATGAACTATATCCAGCACGACATGGCCAGTATTAGAAATAGTTTGTTGACCGATTTATTCCTGGTTATTGGTATCCTTCTTGCATTGATACTCATTACTCGAATTGGAATCATCAGAATGCAAATAATGGGATTTGTTGGTATGGGCGTAGGAATGCTTGTTATCGTTTTAACAGTAACATTTATGAAACTTGGTGCACCAGGGTATCTGCCTCTCGTATTTGGCGGATTTATTGTTTTTTATCTATTCGTCAATCTAGGGCCAAACCCAATGACCTACCTACTTCCAGCACGTATTTACCCTCAACATTTACGCGCAACGGGACATGGTTTTGCATCAGCAATGGCTAAAGTAGGGGCAGCCATTGGAATTCTCTTTCTTCCAATATTCAACAATTGGATTGGGCTTTCAAATACCCTTCTCATTATGGCTATTTTATCCTTCATTGGAGCAATTATAACACTAATATTTTCTCTTCAAATCATTAAAGATAAGAGAAATCGTAAAAATTATAAACGAATTGTTGAGGATTTAGAAGAACTTGTGCATCACAAAATATAAAAACAATCCCGAAATCAACTGATTTCGGGATTATTTCTTTTTACGATACTCTTTAAAATAGCATCGCTTCCAACACCTACACTAATAATAGTTTTTAATGCTTCTTCAAATTTAACTTCTGGAGTTAAAATGAAATCTTCTTTTTTTACATGAAATATGTATCCTGTGGTTGGTTGTGGACTGGTTGGCATAAATACAGTGTATCTATCCTCTGTTTCATCCGTTACAAAAGCGGTCATATAACTCCCCGTTTTATAGGGGTCGACTAGTCCGACTCGTGAAAACACTGGAGCTTTTCCCTTTCCTCCATTAAACTTTTCCAAAGTATCCTTTATCGGCTTATAAAGAGGAAGCTTTCCCAATACATGATATTCAATTCTTGTAAAGACATATTTCCCAATTCTTGTTTTCACAATGCTTCCGATAATAAAAAGTAGTATTAAAAATATCACAAGACCGATAAAAGCAGATAAATAATCTCCCACAATCAAATTAATTTTTAAAGCGGTTGTTAAGGGAAATGTGAAATCTTTAACAAGTTGATAGACATATTGAAAAATAATAATTAAAATAACTATTGGCAAAATAGTGAAAAGTCCAATAATTATATTTGTTTTAAATAGGTTTTTCATTTACACACCCTTTTGTTAGTATTTTTGAGCTGCCAACACCACATCCAATCATAGTTTTAATCATCTCAGACGAGCTACAATTTTCAAGTAAATTCACCCACTCTTTCTCTACGTGGTAGATATACCCCGATGTAATATTAGGTGCAACGGGAACATATACAGTATAATGTTTCTCTGATTCGTCAGTTACAAATGCACCCATCAAGACATCACTTTCATATAGGTCTACCAGTGAGGGGTTTGAAAAAATACTTTTTTGATTTGATGAAGTTTTGAATTTTTCTACCGTGTCTTTTAACATGCTATAACCTGGAATTTTCAATAAAATTAATTGCTCAAAGAACTTAATAATCTCACTTCCAACAGATGTTTTCAATGCCACGCCTAGAATTAAAAGAAGTAGACATAAAAGCACAAAAATTAAAATTGCCAACAGAGTATGTATAAATGTTGAATTTATCCCTAAAATATCAACAATGGGAAATGAAATATCATAAAATACCGTATATACGACTTTTACAATATAGAGCAGTATTACAAGGGGCAGTAGCGTTCCAATTCCAAGAAGTATGCGACTTTTGATTAAATTATAAACTCTCTTCATGTTTCACCTCATAATAATTTTCAAGTATCGCGTTAGAACCCGCACCAAAGCTAAGTAATGTTTTAAAGGAGTCTTGAAAATTTATATTTTTTAAACTCACTAACCTATCACAAGGAACATACGTTACTAGTATCATCCCTGGGTTGCCTCCACACACAATAAGTGTCTTGGCAACTCCCTCTTTAGTATCGAGAATGTATACCGTTGTAAGTGCTGAGCCCTTATGTAGTCTTGCAAGGGCGACATCTCCTTTTATCATCTCATTATTTCCTTTAAGTGGTTCAAATACTTCTACTAGCATTTTATATCCAGGAATTAAATCTAATATTTTTTTTTCTGTAAAAAGTTGTATTTTCCTTCCTAAGGATGGTGGGTATAATAAATGGAACTAAAAGATTAAGTATGAAATAACACACGATAAAGAGTATTAATAAAGGAAAAAGTTGAAAAAATCCCAACTTCATTGAGGATGTAATCCTATTTTTCATTCTAATATCCTTTGATTAATTTATCAATAGCTTTACATGTTATTAGTACTTCTTCTAAGTTTTCAAGTTTTAGCATATTTGGACCATCAGACTTAGCATTATCCGGATCTGGGTGAACCTCTGCAAATACAGCCGCAATTCCAAGCGAGAGTGCTGCTTTCATAAGTGGAAATACATACTCTCTATCTCCGCCGGTTGTTGTTCCATTTCCACCAGGCTTTTGAACTGAGTGGGTTGCGTCAAATACCACTGGATAATCCATTTTTTTCATCTCTAACATACTGCGCATGTCCACAACAAGATTGTTATAGCCAAAAGTAGTCCCACGCTCACACAAAGTTACATTGAAATTTTCGCACTCTTCAAACTTTTTCACCACCTGTTTCATATCCCAAGGTGCCAAAAATTGCCCTTTTTTAACGTTAACCATCTTTCCTGTTTTAGCAGCAGCAATAAGTAAGTCTGTTTGTCGACACAAAAATGCCGGTATTTGTAGTACATCTACCACTTTTCCAGCTTCCGTAGCTTGCTCTTCTGTGTGAACATCCGTCAAAACAGGTATATTAAATCTTTTCTTCACTTTACCTAGAAGTTCTAACCCCTTCTCTATCCCTGGTCCTCTAAACGAGTAAATTGATGAACGGTTGGCTTTATCAAAAGATGATTTGAAAATAAAAGGGATCTCTAACCTTGTGCATATCTCTTGAATTTTTTCTGCCATTTCCATAACTAGCTCTTCACTCTCCATAACGCATGGTCCAGCAATTAATACAAACGGTTTATCATTTGAAAATGTGATATTCCCTACTTTTACATCTCTCATTATTCTCTCCTATCTTACTTTTAACATTGCTATTTTTTCATTGATTACAATAACACTATTTTTTAAACTTCCTGCATTAGGGAGAAAGTTGTACAAATTTTTTGCACTCGCTCGTCCACTTAAATACCCTGCTGGATCTGGAATTACTGAAAGCCCTACTGATTTAAATGTTGCATAGGCTCTTGGCATATGAAATGCACTGGTCAGAAGTAGCGCACCATTCAAATTATCTGCCCCAAACTTTTCTAGAGAATTTTTGGCATTTTGATAGGTCGTTTGACTCTTCGTCTCAATATGAATATCATTTTCAGCTACACCTAGTGTCACAAGTACCACTTTATACGTTTCTGCTTCACTGTGTTTTTTGTAGCCTGGACCATAACCACCACCCGTAATATAAATCGTATCCTCTTGTCCTTTGCTTTTTGCATACTGGTATATTTTATATGCTTCTATAAGTCTTGGGTACACTGTTTCGCTCGGTAAATTTTCAATTTTTCCATCTTTGTCACTGTAAGCCACAACACCACTACCAAGAATAATCATATGCTTGTATTGTAGCGTATCCATAGCATCAATGGATACATATTTTGACTGTAACTTTGCCATCATGTTTCCTGAAACTATGGGGGTGCTCGGAATATAAAGAATTAGCGCTATTATCCACACTATTATATCGGTTTTCTTAACACTTTTATTTTTAATTATTCTAAGAATGGTTAATAAAATTAGAAGTATTATTACAATACCAGGAAACATTGCCCATGCAATACAGGCTTTATAGATAAAAAACACAGTCCCCTCCTACTTCAAATATTTTCTTGCTACCTTTTGATCACTGAAAAAATGCTTCTCACGCCCAATGATTTGATATTGTTCATGCCCCTTACCCGCAATCAGCACTGCATCGCTCACTTGCGCATGTGCTATAGCAAAAGAAATGGCCTCTTCTCGGCTCTCAATTATTTTATAACAACCTTTAGGATACTTCACTTCATGAAGTCCCTCAACCACATCTAAGAGAATTTTATTAGGCTCTTCATTTCTTGGATTATCTGAAGTCACCACGACAAAATCTGAGTATTTAGCGGCTACTTTTGCCATCAGAGGCCTTTTAGTTTTATCTCTATCTCCGCCCGCTCCAAAAACGGTTATGATTTTTCCTTTTGCCAGTCTTTTCATAGTTGAGAGGATATTTTCCAAAGCATCACTGGTATGTGCAAAATCTACCACCACAATTTTATTTTTTTCATTTTTTATCAACTCAAAGCGTCCTGGAACTTGTTTTAATTTTGGACTTTTTTCAATGAGTTCCTCTAAGGAAAGTCCTGTCATAGAGACCGAAATCAGTGTTGAAATAACATTTTGTAAATTATACTCCCCAAGATAAGGAATATCAACACGATAAGTTTTATCCTCTACTTTTAACTCTGCACGCATCCCTTCCAAGCTCTCAGCTAAAATTTGACCTTGAATGGTCGCTTTTTTAGCCAAAGAAAATGTAGACGCTTGTGGATAACGTTCATAAAGCTTTGCCCCCCAAGCATCATCAATGTTAATCACAGCATTTTTTGGATTTTTCAACATGGAAAAGAGTTTGGCTTTTGCTTCAAAGTAGTTCTCCATTGTCAGATGAAAATCTAAATGGTCTTGTGTAAGATTTGTAAATATTGCCACATTAAATTCAATATCTTCGACTCTTTTAAGCTCTAAGGCATGTGAAGTCACCTCCATAACCACCCACTCAATCCCCTTTTGAACCGCTAAATTAAAAAGCCTTGTCAGTTGAACCGGTTCAGGTGTGGTATTAGGAGCTTCAAAGCACACGTCTCCCACTTTATACTCCACAGTTCCAATTTTGACAACGGGACATTGCATCATCTGCTCTATCATAAATGAGGTGGTTGTCTTTCCATTTGTCCCAGTAATTCCAATAAATTTCAGGCTTTTTTCAGGATA
Source organism: Fusobacteriota bacterium (assembly GCA_026387965.1). Classification (GTDB taxonomy): domain Bacteria; phylum Fusobacteriota; class Fusobacteriia; order JAPLKR01; family JAPLKR01; genus JAPLKR01. The sequence continues at coordinate 7,131 of JAPLKR010000078.1, forward strand.
GTTATAAAACATCTTAGCCACTTTACCTGCTACCGCATCTAAATTCTCAATGTAAATGCATCCGACTCCCGCATAGAGGGGAACATCTTTTTTAGAAACAAAGAGAAGTTTTGCCCCTTTTTCCACTGCACATGGTATAAACTGATGCCCGTCAACTGTTAACCCATTAATGGCTATAAATGCATCGAGCTCTTTCACTAGTTTAGAATTGGTATGAAGTTCCTTGAATTTAATATCTGGAATATCAGAAAGAATTTCCCCGAAAAATTCTTTTAAAATTTTATTAAGCATGGCACTCCTTTACATATTTTCTTATGATAACGCCCTTTTCAACCGTTCCAAGACCAATAAACTCGCCTTGGTAATTCAGAGCGATAAGATCAGAATCTCCAATTCTCTCTATGGGGCGTCCATTTAAAAACCAATGGTAATATTTTTCAGAAAGTTCTATTACTTCGAGCGCTTTAAACTTCTCTTCAACCGATGTCACAAATGAATAATCTTGCTTGGACGCAAGACGCTCTATCTCTTCGAGTGTCACACTTTTTGCAAGCGTTGAACTCCCAATAGCTGTTCTCTCTAAATCAACCATTGTTCCCACACTGCCGAGTTTCACTGCAACATCAGAGCAAAGGGTACGAATATATGTCCCTTTTGAGACTTTTGAAGAAAAAACAATTCTGCTTTCTTCTATAGAAACAAGAGAAATACCAAAAATTTCTATCGCTCTTGGCTTTCGCTCTACCATAATATTTTGTCTTGCCAGCTCATAAAGTTTCTGACCATTAATCTTAATCGCAGAATACATAGGCGGAATTTGGGTAGATTTTCCTAAAAATTCGCTCAATATCTCTCGTACGGTAGCGTCTAATAACAGTGGAATTTCTGCTCGTTTAATAACTTCTCCCTCGCTATCAAGGGTATCCGTTTCAAACCCCAATTCTAGTGTTGCGGCGTATTCTTTAAACTCTGCCTCTATATATTGCAGTAGCTTAGTTGCTCCCCCTATGGCGATAACCATAACCCCAGTCGCAAGAGGGTCAAGAGTTCCAGCGTGACCAATAGCTTTCATTTTCAATGTCTTTCGTAAAATTCGTATGATATCAAAACTGGTAATTCCTTTTGGCTTATTAACACTAATAAAACCGTCCATTATCTGTCCTCGTCTTTTATATAAATTCCTATACCATCACCAATTGGGAGTAGTAAAAAATTTTTTTTCATTAAATTTTCAATAAATTTATTCAAATTATTACCAATCGTACGGAATTTTTTGATATCTTCATAGACGCTTCCCTTAAACATGAGATTATCAATAAAAATCACCCCGCCATGTTTAAGTTTTTTCAACCCCTCTTCAAAGAAAAATTCGTATTTTGATTTGGCTGCATCAATAAAGATAAAATCATACGCTTCATCTAATGTGGGTATGATATCACGTGCATCTCCAAAAATAACATTGACTCTTTCAGACACGCCAAACTTTACAAAATTTGCTTTTGCTTGTGCATATCTTTCCTCATTCATCTCAATGGTGGTAAGCTTGCCTCCCCAAGATTTGCACTCTTTTGCCATTAGTGTTGCTGAAAATCCAACGGCTGTCCCAATTTCTAATATGTACTTAGGCTTTAAATTTCTAATATAAAAGAGAAGCATATGTTGGATTTCTCGCGTAATAATGGGGATAGTGTTTTCGAGTGACTCCTTTTCAAACTCTTCAAAAGGGTGGTCTAACTGGTTGATTTTTTCTAGTGTATACTGATTGGCTAAATTAAAATCATTTATCATATTAAACTCCTAAAATTATATTCAAACCCTTTGCGCGCGGATCCTACCTTTTGCCACTGATTTACGCTGATTTTTTTCGTTAAAAAACATAGATTCCTGCCTTCGCAGGAATGACAAAGTTAGTATCTCTTTTTACCACTTAAAGGGCAGGATTTTCACGGATGCTCCCCTCTTTGTCATTTTGGTTGCTTATCAATATATTATTTCTGTCATTCCGGTTGCTTGCATACCGGAATCTACTCTTTTAATTTGAAAAACTAATTGGTTTAAAATACAGGTAAAAAGATACAAGATTATAAGGAGAGTTGAGTCCGAACCACTGTTTTGAAGATCCGTTTGGAGGTGCAAAACCAAGGGAAATGGTAGTGTAACTACTATTAAACCCACCCGATTGTGCTTCATATGGACCATCAACCACAAATGATTGATACACCGTATTCCCACCTGAATAATTCCCTAATTGCCTACCATTTTGATAAGGTGCTATTACCGCAATGTGCCCTGGACTACTTGGAGTTGCGCTTTCATACACCACTACGGCCAAATATCCTAAATTGGCATATTTTTGTGCAGTATAGGCATCGACAGCAACCCAATCATTCACACTATCTTGTGTAAACGGTGTGCTCGGCAGTACTGTAACAGCATGATTTTTGAGCCATTCTCCTTGTTTTGTTGCAAGCAGTGAATCAGAACTCGCTGATAAATCAGGAAAATTTACACCATAAGAATTTTTAAAAATAGAACTATAAGGTGAACTCGGAAACGGAGCATGTAATAGTGGAATATTAAGTCTAGCTGCAACAAAACCAACAAACCCACTACAATGTGTCTCAGAATCGGTCGCCCAAGGTGATCCCTCGCCTGAAAGCAATGCACCAGTTTCCCAATTCACATAATGATTCTTTGCCCAAAGTGACTCAACTGAAAGGGCGTTCAAAAATTGTGCCAAACTATTTCCAGAAGCATTCACTTCTGTCACGCATGGATATAAAGAAGTATTTACTGTGTTGGCTTTAACACAGCCCAATATTAATGTAACACTCACAAAAGTCATTAACCCTAGTATTAAAATCATTATTTTCTTCATAATGAACTCCTTTTGCCCAATATCGAAGTTGTATTAGAATATTTGAGAGAATAAGTTAATCTGTCATTTTGCTTGCTTGCATACCACAATCTACTCCCCTATCGTTCTTTTCCATACGAGAATATCAAAACAGGAGGATATTTTAGAAAATCAAGGTATTTTATCACTCTCTTCTTATCTGTGTGCATCCCGTGAATCCGTGGTTAAAACACAATTTCTCTCAGTAAGCCAAGGGCACACTGCCGATAAACATCATATTTCTTCATCGGAATTTGTGTATTATCTCCAAACTCTACTTCATTTGTGAAAATCAGCGAAATCAGCAGCAAATATTTATATCACTTTCACCTTTTTCCATCGCCCTGTATAGTAGTATAAAATGGCTACGCCCAAAGAAAGCACATAGCTTCCCGCTATGCCATACCATACGCCATTAATTCCAAAATATTTCGCTGCAATAAAAGCAAAAGGGATTCTAAAACACCAAATGGATATGAACGCTATCACCATAGCGGCCTTTGTGTCACCAACTCCGTTGAAAAAGCTAATAACCACAATATTGAGCACAAGTGCTATATAGGCAAATGACATTACTTGGAGATAATGAGTCCCAATCTTTATCACTTCCGGCGCGCTATTTGAGCTGATAAAAATCTCACAGAGAGGCCGTGCAAATAAAAAGCAGATAAAACTGAAAATTAGGGTTATCCAAAAGGCAAGCCTTATCCCGTAGAGAAGTCCTGCTTGCATGCGAATTTTATTGCCTTTACCTTTATTTTGCCCCGTAATAACCGCAACGGCTCCACCTACACTAAATGAGAAATTCAAGACCAGATTATCCACATTTCCTCCAACGCCATACGCTGCAACAGCTGACACACCATAGCGATTAATTACAAATTGGGTAAGCGCTATACCTAAGCTGATAACTCCATTTTCAAGCATGGTAGGAACACCTATTTTCAATACTTTCCCCATAATCACAGGGTTAATCTTTACCCCTTTAAAATGAATGTTCAAGGTCTTGTTCTTTTTTAGCCTAATATAACCATAAATTACTGCAATGGTATTGGTTGTAATCGTACAGATCGCGGCCCCAAGAATCCCCCATCCCACATATTTAATAAGGATCGGATCTAGGAAAAAATTTATGCTTACAGTAATTGCCGCCATATATAATGGCGTTTTACTATCTCCAACAGATCGAAATACCGAAGTAATAATGTAAAATAGAAAAAGTATTGGCAGTCCAAAAAATATCGCTTTTAAATAGATTTTAACTAATGGATACAGTTCAAGTGGAACATTTAGTACTTTTAAAATTGGGGTCACAAAAACCATCTCAATAATCAGTGCTAGGACGCAAATAATTATCCCAACTATAACAGAATTTTCAAATACTTCTGAAATTTCATCATACTTTTTTGCACCGAAATACTGTGAAATTAAAATACTGCATCCTGTTGTTACTCCAATAATTACAGCGACCATTACGTAGATTATTACACCACATACTGATGAGGCAGCTAGTGCATCTTTTCCAATGAGTCTTCCAAGCCAAATGCTATCTACCACGTAATTTAACATCATAAGAACACTGCTAGCAAAAAATGGCAAAGTTAAGTTCCATAGATGTTTCTTCATATTTCCAATTGTTAAATCCTTCACTTATTCTCCTTTTCTAAGTTTAATTATATAAAATCCATCAAAAAAACCATTTTCAATAGAGATATAATGCCCTCCTAGAGTGTCTTTGTGTGTGTTTATACCGAGTTCAATTTCAACAACTTTGAAATTTGGATATATTTTTAAAAATTCTTCAATAATTCTTTCGTTTTCATCAGACAAAATAGTACATGTACTGTAAACTAACTCTCCACCAATTCTCAAAACTTTTGAAGCGCTTTCAAGAATTTCTTTCTGAAGAACAGTTACTTTCAAAATATCTTCAGGTGTTCTATTATATACAATTTCTGGCTTTTTTCTAAGTACACCAAGACCACTACATGGTACATCGAGTAGAATTTTATCATAAATTTTACCTAGTTTTTCAACTTCTCGCGCATCTAATATATGCACTTTTGTATTGGTAACTCCATTTTTCATTAAGTGATATTTCATTATAGTGGCACGCTCTTCATATAGTTCGCACGCATCAATATGACCGCTATTCCCCATCATCTCAGCAAGAACAGATGTTTTTCCACCTGGTGCGGCGCACGCATCTAATACAAGTTCTCCAGCTTTTACATTTAACACTTTTGCAGTAAGATACGAACTTCCATCTTGTATCACTATTTCGGAGTTTTCTAAAAATTTAGAACGTATTAATTTTCTATTCTTTATATAGTAGAGGTTATCAACACGCATTTGAATTTTAAACTGATTTTCGGTAATATACGCTTCGACTGCTTGAACACTCCCTCTGAGTTTATTGACTCTAAAGCTCATAACGGGAATTTGCTTGAAATATTTCAAAGCTTCTACATAATTTTCGCCATAATGTGCCTGAAAAAGGTCTGCAATCCATACGGGATATGAGTGGCGAACAGGCCAGTTCTTTGAATTTTCAAGCTCTTGTATGATTGAATCTTTTTCAGAAATAAAGGTTCTTAGTACTCCATTGGTAAATTTTCCGAGTACAGCGCCAAAACGTTTTTTAGAAATTTCAGTCGCTTCCCATACTACAGTACTCTCTTTACTTTCCATGAAATTCAATTGATACATTGCAATCATTAGGTTATATTTCAAGAAGCTCTTCTTTACTTTCCCTTTAGATATCTTCTCAACACAATACTCAAGTAAAAGTTTATTTCTAAGTACCCCATAAAAGATTTCAGTACAAAGCCCCTTCTCTTTCTCACTTACCCCGCTCACCTTTAAAGCAGTATCAAGAATTACCTGACTGTACTCGCCCGTTTCAACTCTTTCTAATAGTTGTATAATCATTCTCTTAATATTCAAATTTTCCTCCTATATTATACGAATTCTTTTCCATCGTCCCATTTTGCAGTAACAATATCCCACAATCATCGCGAGTACATAACTCGGTGCTATTCCAATCAAAATTCCTTGAACACCTAACAGTTTTGAACTCAGATAAAACAGTAGTATTCTTCCCACCCAAATAGCCCGTAGATAGAGTATTGCCCCGTAGACAATTTCTGCTGCCAGTGCATCTTCTCCTATAAGTCTTCCCACCCAAATTGTATCCACTAGTGGCGTTGCAACGCCTATCACAATCTTAGCAAAAAAGAATTAGTACGACTCCAAAGGTTTTTCTTAAGGTTTTCTCGTGTTAAATCTTTCATTTTTTCCCCAAAATAAGTGCTCAATTATAAAATTTTATACTTGTATTATATCAAAAATCAAGGGTAAAAGCATTAAAAATTAAATTCACTGTTTCAATTAGTTCAAAAAAAACCTTAAAGTCTTTACACTTTAAGGTTTTCTATTTTACAAGTTTCTTATACTCTTCTAAACTAATTTTATTCCCACTCGTTTTGCTTGAAAATTTTTTAACTTTCACTTCCGTTGTATTCAAGCCCATGGCATGAAATTTTTGTCCATTAATATGTGTTATCGCAATCGCAACAGCATCAGCAGCATCATCAGGCTTAATAACTTCTTTCATACCAAGAAGTCTTCTTACCATTTCTTGTACCTGCTCTTTGCTAGCTCTACCGTAAGAGGAAATCCCCATCTTTACTTGAAGAGGCGTATACTCCGCCACAGGAATGTGTTTCAGCGTAGCCGCCAGTAAAATAACACCACGGCTTTCTGCAACAGAAATAATCGTTTTGTTATTTTTAAAGAAAAAAAGTTCTTCCACAACTGCAACATCTGGCTTGTAAAGCTCAATAAGTAGGGAAATTTCCGTAAAAATATGTGCGATTCGATGCTCAATTTTTTCTGATTTATCTGTATAGATACAGCCACATTGAATTAACTGATACTTTTTTCCAATTTCATCCACGATGGCATAACCAACAATGGCTGTTCCAGGGTCTATTCCAAGTACTCTCACTTTTCCGACCTTTTGGAAATTTCAGTTTTCCATTCTATTTTTTGCCTAAAAAAGAGGGACTTTGTAGTCAACCAAAACACATAATATGGCATGATAATTGCAAATAAGAAATCTTCGTAAATTCTAACGTGGCGTTCATCGTGTTTACTATCAAGTTGAAACATAAAAAGAAAATCAGAGAGAATTTTTACTACCACACAAGCAAAGGCATAATAATCTCTGAAAACTGCTCCAACAAACAAAAGATATATTATATAAATATTAAAAATATAATATGTTAATATTCCAAATCGTGTTGGACTTTTATAGTGTAGCCCGCCATCAATCCACCGAATATGTTGTTTTTGAAGCGATTTAAGATCTGGCATCGGTTTTGTATGGACTATACTATCTTTATACACTGCTGCTCTTAGTTCATAGCCTGCTTTAGCTACACCACGAACTAAAATTTCATCATCTAGAATGGATTTCCCAAGCTTTGGATACCCGCCAATTGAGATATAGGCTGATTTTGAAACGCCAAGATTATTTCCCATCCCACTGGTGTATTTCCCCACCATTATTGAAACTTGAGCAATCTCAATATTCAGTCTATGAAAAAGCACTTGAAATCTATCCCAAAATGTTTTTGGTTCATAAATTTCTGTTTTTCCCACTACAAGACCAACATTAGGAGAATTAAACATTTTAACCATACTTCGAACCCAAAGATTTGGAATAATACAATCTGCATCGGTTAGTAGTATGATCTCACCTTTTGCTGCTCGTATACCAATATCTAAAGCATTTTGCTTTCCCATCAAATTATGATTGGTCTCAGTAATCGTAATGTAATTAATATTTTTATACTTAGCAGCATAATCTTTTATGATCTCTTCTGTTCTATCGGTTGAGCGATCATTTACAATTAATATTTCAAACATTTCTGTGGGGTAATTTTGAGCAATAAGGCACTCAATAAGTTCAGAAACGTCTTTTTCTTCATTTCTCGCTGGCACCACAATGGTGGTGAAATGATCCTTCAAATTCGGTTTAAACCGTTTTCTATAGACATATCGATATGAACTAACTAAAATAAATAATAATATGAATATAAAATAGAGATATACAAACTTTAACACCCTACCCCCCCTTTAAAACATTACAGGAATATTAATGATTTTTTTCTTTCTTTTAAAAGCATATAAATTGTCATTTTCCAATGCTTTTTCAAATAACTGTCGATTCTTTTCAGTTAGTTTTTCTTTATTTCGGATATTAGTAATAATGTTTACACTCACTAACTCTTGAACATTTTTCAGATACGTACGACCATTTTTTGAAGCACCTAATATTTGAATATAGGGAAGATTTTCCTTAACATACTCTGTCATGTGAATATCTACGCCGAGTAAAATATGGAGCAGTACACGTTGCATTCTCGAAAAAGTATACCTTTTACATAGTATCGAGTTAAAATACTCATTGTAATTATAACATATCTTGCTCATTTTTTTAAGTCGATATTCTAATCCAACTTCCATATCTTGAATAGTATTTAATTTTTCTTCATGAGAAAGCGCATAATATAGCATATCATAAAGTGATTCTAACCCAATAATGCTTTCAGTTTTTAACATTTCAAAGCAACTGAACGAAACAAGCGGCTTTATTTTATCAACCTCACCTGCTTTCATCAGCTTTCTTATATAACTGGCTGAAGCGATATTTTCAATTTCACCCTCATCAAAATACCCTGTATTTTTTCTTTTTATCGCTACAGGCATAATATTAAACTGATTTTTCAAAATGGTTTTGATATACTCTATTCCTAAAATAGTATTTGGTTTTAAATCTAACTCTATTTTATTCTCTTTATATGCTGCAACTATCGAATTGGGGTAACTTGTTCCTGATTTAGAAGATTTTTTTATAAATTCTCCTATCTCGGTTTCGCATTCAATAATACGCTTTACATTTAAAATTAATTTTTCAGTGTTATTCTCTTCACTGCCAAAAACAACTGTATTTACTCCGAGTTCACTTAGAATTTTCATAGCCCCAATACTAAATATTTCAGCAGATTGTGTTGAATAAAAAAAAGGAAGCTCAACAACAATGTCCACTCCCTCTTCTAGTGCAAGTCGTGCTTTTTGATATTTATCGAGTACGCTGAGTTCACCACGTTGAACAAAATTTCCACTCATCACAGCAACAATAGGTTTCCCGTTTGCAATTTTTATTGCCTCCTGTAGATGAAAGATGTGCCCATTATGCATAGGATTATACTCAACTATGATTCCAACTGCGCCCACTATTTTTCTCCTAAAAGTCTATCAAGAATAATCGCCACTGCTGAACGTACTGAAAGGTGATTAAATTCAGCATCACCTCTTATGGGTTCAAGTAGAAAGTCTGACAAATCCACTACTTGCTCTAGAAGTCCCCACCCTGTACCAAACAGAATAAATACAGGCTTTTCACCCTCAAAAATAACTTTTGAAATTTCAGAAAAACTGGCAATTTCTTCCCCTTTTTTTGCAGAAGTTGTAATGATAATCGGACGAACACCTTCAGTTTCAGTAATTTTATAGATAGCATCTTCCAACGTATCCACACACTGCGTACGCGTAAAGGCTTGTGCTCTGTCCGCATTATAGGCTTCTCCGACACCTTGAGTCCAATGAGAGATAATTCTTTTAGTTAACATTTGCTGCGCAGGTGAAGGTACAATTAAAAAATACTCTTTCACATCATACGTTCTGCAACTTCTTGAGATGTCATGGATATCCAAGTTGGTCACAGAAGTTTCTACAACTCTGCCCTCTTTATTATAAACGGGGTAGTGAACTAGCCCAACATATACTTTATTTCTCACATTTACTCCTTTACTCTTTTCGCACTTTTCATTGCGTGTGCAAGTTCTTGATACTCTTCGCTATTTTTTTTGATGTATGAAGCAAGCTTCTCATCTATTTTTTTTAAAAATTTTGCGGGACTTCCTGCAAAAACTGTTCCACTCTCAATTTGTGTGCTTGCTGTAACAAGACTTCCTGCACCAATTATGGTGTCACTTGGAATTTTTGAACCATTGAGTAAAATACTCCCCATTCCGATGACGACATTATCACCTATTTCACATCCATGAATGACGCAGCGATGACCAATAGTAACATTTTTTCCAATTTTGACAGGAAAGTTTTTATCTAAATGAACCGAAGTATTTTCTTGAACATTACTATTTTCGCCAATAGAGACTTCAGATAAATCTCCACGAATAGCAACAAAATCCCAAATACTTACATTTTTAGCCAGTTTTACTTTGCCAATTATTGAGGCGTTGGGGGAAACGTAGCAACTTGCATCTATTTCTGGAACACACCCATGAAGTTCATAAATCATCTCATCCCCTTATTTTCTAGCTCTTTTTCCATTTCGTGTATGAGCTTTTCTTCTTCTTTGTTCATATCACGCTTTTCAAAAAGATCTGGTCTTCGAATAATGGTACGTTTTAAACTCTCTTTTTTTCGGTATCTTTCGATTTCTACATGATTTCCAGAAAGCAGTACTTCCGGAACTTTCATATCTCGATACTCCGCTGGACGTGTATAGTGTGCATAGTCTAGTCTATCATTAAAAAAAGAGTCATTTTCATAAGAATTTTCTTTAA
>JAPLKR010000017.1 GCA_026387965.1 Fusobacteriota bacterium
TATCTATTGAAGTGGATAATACTGATGCTGAGGGAAGATTGACTTTATCGGATGCAGTGTATTATGCTATTAAAAATGAGAAGGTAACGCAAGTAATTGATGTGGCAACTCTTACTGGAGCAGCGGTAGCAGCACTAGGGCAAACCACAACAGCGATTGTAACAAATTCACCTGAAAATTATAAAAAATTAGAGGCAGCCTCTATCGCTTCTGCAGAACGTGTGTGGCAAATGCCTAATTTCCCTGAGTATAAAGAGCTGTTCAAGTCAAAAGTAGCCGACCTTAAAAATTCTGGCGGAAGATTTGCTGGATGTATCGTGGCGGCAATGTTCATAGAAGCCTTTGTTGAGAATGTGCCTTGGCTTCATCTTGATATCGCAGGGTCGGTCATTGCTGACACTCCAAGAGATTACTATGTTCACGGTGGAACTGGAGAGATGGTAAGAACACTTTATACGTATATTAAGAATAATTAGTTTTTTTAAGCCTGACTAAAATTTGGTTTATAGAATTTTATGATAAAATAATTATGAAAGAGTAGAGGAGCTCAAGATTAATGAATATCGGAGAATTATTGAAGTATTAAAAAAATGCTGTCGTAGGCAATAACGGAAGTGGAAAAAACTATTTTTCAAAGAAATTAGCGAAACACTTAGCGATTCCTCTAGTTCACGTGAATAAAGTGTATTGGAAAGAAAATTGAAAATTCAGTTAAGTAAACGTTTAGGAGGCGAAACTTGGATTATTGAAAGAAATCATGCTCGTGCTATGGAGAAATGTTTTCATGAAGCCGCTCTTATGATTTTTTAAATCTGAGTAGAGCAGTTATTCTGTTTAGAATGTTTAAAAGAGTAGCTAAAAAAAGTAGTGATTTGCCAGATTTTTCAAAACAAAAATTTGACAAAGGTTTTTTTAGCTTTGTTAAAGCCTGTTGGAATTTCCCCAAATTTATAAAACTTGAAATTTTAAAATTACAAAAGAGATATCCTAATAAATACAATTCGCTATATAAAAAGTAAAAAGGAAATCAAAAGAATTTTGAAAAATAAAAAAGCCGCTGGAAATTTCCAGCGACTTTTTATGTGTGCAAATCAGCTAAATAAGTGTCAAATGGTTACTTTGATGCATTAACCATTAAGTTAGCTATTTTTTGAGCAAATTCAGTAGGATTTTCAATAGGGAATCCTTCAATTAAAAGTGCTTGAGTGTAGAGAAGGTCAGCATACTCTTTTAAATCTTGCTTGTTGTTATGCATTGTTTGTAGTGTGGTAAATATTGGATGATTTGGGTTGATTTCTAAAATTTTATTGGCTTTCATACCAGGCATGCTGCTTGGAAGTTCTGCCATAATTTTTTCCATCTCTAAACTAATTCCATGCTCATCGGTTACAAGGCACACAGGGCTATTTTTCAGACGGTTTGAAATTTTTACCGAACCAACTTTTTGGCCTAATCCCTCTTTAAGGGTTGTCAGTAAATCTTTGTTTATTTCCGTTAAGCTTTCAGCTTGCTTTTTCTCCTCTTCAGAAAGTTCCAAATCACCTTTAGTAATAGAACGGAATAATTTTTCTTTGTACTCTCTTAAAGCTTCAATAGCAAATTCATCTACCTTTTCAGTTAGTAGAAGGACATCGTACCCTTTATCTTTTAAAAGTTCCATTTGAGGAAGTGATTTAATTGCTGTTTCACTCTCGCCTGATGCATAATAAATGAATTTTTGTTCACCTTTCATAGCGCCAATATACTCAGAAAGAGTGGTAAGTTTATCGCTGTTGAGTGATTTAAAGAGCAGTAAATCTTGCACTTTATCTTTTACCCCAAGAGCTCCCATAAAATCAGAATAAATTCCGTGCTTTAAAGCCACACCAAATGATGTCCAGAATTTTTCATACTTTTCACGATTTTCACCAAGAGTAGTTTCAAGAGTAGAAAGAACTTTTTTTTCAATGTTTTTTGAAATAACTTTCAATTGTCGTGATTGTTGTAAAATCTCTCTTGAAATATTCAGAGAAAAATCACTAGAATCTACAAGACCTTTTACAAATTTCAGATAATCTGGTAGAAGCTCTTCACATTTTTCCATAATAAAGACATTCTTTGAATAAAGTGATATACCACGTTTAAACTCAGGAGAGTAGAAATCATGAGGGGCTTTAGTTGGAATGTAAAGGAGCGCAGTATACTCAACATTACCCTCTACTTTGTAGTGAATGGTCTCAAGTGGTGCTTCCCAGTCATGAAATTTAGATTTATAAAATTCAGTGTACTCATCTTGAGTAATGTCAGATTTATCTTTTTTCCAAAGTGGCACTTGTGAATTAAGAGTCTTAGTTATTGTGGTGTAACTGTCAGGCTTCTCTCCAGTAATTTTCCCATCAGCGTCTTTTGCCCAGACAGCCTCTTGAATATCCATAGTAATGGCATAACGAATATAATCAGAGTATTTTTTTACTAAGCTCTCTAATTCGTATGTTTCAAGGTATGAATCATAGTTAAACTCATCTTCCTCAGTTGTTGATCTTAAATGAAGGGTAATACTCGTCCCACGTGTTATTTTCGAATTCTCTTCTACGGAGAAGGTTCCATCTCCTGTAGAGGTCCAAATGTATCCTATTTCACTATCGTATCTGCGCGTGGTTAACGTGATAGAATCTGCTACCATGAATGCAGAGTAGAATCCTACTCCAAATTGTCCGATAAACTCTTCTGCGTTGATATCGCTATTTTTAGCTTTAAGGTCCGAAAGGAACTGTTTTGTTCCAGATTTTGCAATGGTACCAATGTTGTTTATTAAATCTTCATGGGTCATACCAATTCCGCTGTCTGTAATGGTAATACTTCTTGCCTCTTTATTTGAAATAATTTGAATGGTTAACTCTTTGTTTTCTCCAAGAATTTCAGGGTTGGTAAGGCTTTCGTACTTCATTTTATCCAAAGCATCTGATGCATTAGAGATAAGCTCACGTAGAAAAATTTCTTTGTGCGTGTAGATTGAGTGGATCATTAAATTCAGTAAGTCCTTTGTTTCTGTTTGAAATTGCAGTGTCTCTTTTGACATAATTCCTCCTAATTTAGCAGTTAAATGTTAACGTTGCTAAAATTATATCATCACTATGAATTTTTGTCAACATATGATAAAATAAAAGTAATTTAATTTAATAAGATCTGCGTTGTAATTTGAAGATAGTATGATTTTAAGGCTTTGAAATGTTGTGAATATTTTGAATATTCTGATTAGGGAGCATGAGATATTTAAGCAGAGATACGCTCTTTCTGGTCTCAATTTTCGAGAAAAGGCGCAGATTTTCTTTTAGAGAATTTCTTAGATGGCGTGAATCACACACAGATGAAACTTTTTCATTTGCTACATACCAATGGCTCTATGCGCGTAGTCCAAAAAATTCGAGCGTTAGAGCAAACATATAGGTATTTTGCTTTACAAAGTTCTAAATGGAGGAATTATCAAGATGGAGGGTAAAGTTAAGGTCTTGTATTTGAGTAAGACAGGTTACTCTAGACGCCTTGCAGAGTTTTTAGCTAAAGGTTTAGACAGCTCTGTGGAAGAGTTAAAAATTAAGAAGTTTGAAAAAGAGTATGAGTATGTGGTTTTTACTGGCGTGTATCGAGGTAAATTAAATGGTAAAAAAAAGCTGAAAAAACTCTTTAAAAAAGGACTTAGTCTCAATATCGTGACTGTCGGTGCAACTTCTAAGGGGAAAAATTACGAACACAAACTTCTCTCTCAAAATGCTTATTTGAATCAAGCTAAATATTTTTGGTATATTCAAGGTGGATTTGATTTGCTAAAATGTAAATTTAGAGATCGTCTATTGATTCGTGGAATGTTAGCGGGGTTGAAGCGTAAACAAAATTCACTCACCTCTGAGGAGAGAGATTTAGTGAAAATGTGTGTAACTCCTTTTGATGGTATAAAAGAGGGATCTGTACAAGCCATAAAAAATCATTTTAAAGGAAACCAAGTGTAATGGGAAATTTTAAAAAAAAGGGTGAAAAAAATGGAGTCTTTTCAAAAATTTATTATATGCTTTTGAAGGATTATACGAAGTACTTAAACATGAGGTGCCTTTTAGAATTGAAGTAATTGTTTTTGTTATTTTAACTCCAGTGATGTTCATATTACCTCTAACTGGCGGACATAGGGCTATTATTTTTGCATTCTTTCTACTAGTATTAATAGTAGAGTTGATTAATAGTGCCATTGAAAGGTGCGTGGATCTAACCATAAGAAAGTACCATATTTTAGCAAAACGGGCTAAAAATGCAGCTGCATCGGCGGTACTTCTTTCTATTGCAGCGCTGATTATTGTAGGCTTTTTCTTTGTCATTAGTGATTGTTTTTTTAGATAACTAACGAAAAAATTCTTTTGCACGCGGATGTAATAGAAAATTCTCGCGTTTCACAGATTCAAGATACAAATCAAAAATCAAGGCTATTCTAGGATATCGCCTTTTTTGTCGAGATGAATGAAATTATTGACGGAAACGTAATAATTTGCTATGATATAATAAGAATTTTTATTATGAATAAGGAGACCAATTAAGATGATTACTAAAGAGATGAATATTAAAGAAGCGGTAAGCAAATACCCAGTGATTTCGCTTGTTTTTCAAAAATACGGACTAGGGTGCGTAGGATGTATGGTAGCATGCTGATGTGTTAGTTGGCGAGATGAACCTACTTATATCGGGACAAACAAAATAGGGCCAAAAGCCCTGTTTTCTTGTATGATTAGATGAATATTGAATTCGAAACAGATCATTTTCTCGCAGCGATCGTTATTTGTATCGTTATCATAGGTGAAAAAGAATATCTTCTTTTTCAAAAAAGAAGTGAACATATTGAGCAGCCAGGAGATATTTCTTTTCCAGGGGGGCATTTTGAAAAAGAAGATATAACACTTGAACAAACGGCACTTCGAGAGTTTAGAGAAGAGATTGGTGAGTTTAATTTAGAGCTTGTGGAAGCTTTAAAATGGCATGTGACTTTGATTGGAGCAATTATTGAGCCTTGGGTAGGGAAGATAACCATTTCTGATGAGTCAAAATTGTCCTTTTCACACTCAGAAGTTTCAAAATTAATATTACTTCCTTTAGAGGAGCTAATCCAAAAAGGACTTGTGAATTATGAGTATGAAATTGAAGTTAAAAAAATGTCGCTACTTACAGATGGATCAAATAGTAGTATAGAAAAAAGCATTCATAGGATGCGAAATAGAGTATGGAAACATCAAGGTTATGCATATGAACTCCCAAGTGGAGAGGTTGTATGGGGTATAACAGGCGAG
>JAPLKR010000128.1 GCA_026387965.1 Fusobacteriota bacterium
ATTAAGATTTTCCGCTATACTTGTTTGATTTTCTCCTCGGGCAAGCATCATCTGTATACTTTCGCGCTCTTCTATGGTAATATGGGTATAGCTCATAAGTTAAAGTCTCCTTAATGTTTGATCGTAACCTACATTATAACAAACTTCCTTCTTATGAGCTTTTTTATTACCTTTATTTTTCCCTGTTGCACTTAATTATACAATCCACCATACTTAATAACACTTTATTCATATAAAATCTTACACAGAATATGAAATTTGTTTTATACTTCTCTATTTTTATTGACTTTAAAATTAAAATATGATAATATTGTATCATTCGTAGAGGTATTAATTTTATAATATAAATTAGGAGGATTTCATGTTAGTTGGTATTCCAAAAGAGATTAAAAACAACGAAAGTCGTGTAGCTATTACACCTGCTGGGGTCAACGCCTTAAAACTTCAAGGACATACTGTTTATGTTCAAGCAAGTGCTGGAATAGGCAGTGGCTTTACTGACGAAGAATATATAAAAGAAGGGGCTAACATTTTTGAGACCATCGAAGAAATTTATGAGGTTTCAGATATGATTATGAAAGTTAAAGAACCACAGCCTTGTGAATATCCCTTATTTAAAAAGGGGCAAATACTATTTACTTATTTACATTTAGCGCCTGAACCTGAACTTACAAAAGCTTTAATGGATAGTATGGTTGTGGCGATCGCTTATGAAACTGTACAACTTCCCGATAGTTCTCTTCCATTGCTAATTCCAATGAGTGAAGTTGCAGGAAGAATGGCTGTACAAATTGGGGCTCAATTTTTGGAAAAGCACTATGGTGGACGTGGAATGCTTCTAGGGGGGGTCCCTGGAGTTGCTAAAGGAAAAGTAGTTATTCTCGGTGGTGGGATTGTTGGAACAAACGCTGCTAAAATCGCGATAGGATTGGGTGCAAATGTCACCATTTTAGATAACTCTCTTAAACGTCTTCGTGAACTCGATGACCTATTTGGAACTAGTGTTCAAACCATGGTGTCCAATAGCTATAATCTTCGTGAAGAGTTAAAAGAGGCTGATCTCTATATCGGTGCTGTGCTCATTCCTGGAAAACGCGCTCCAAAATTGGTAAAAGAGGATATGGTTAAAACTATGAAAAAAGGCAGCGTTATTGTAGATGTTGCTATTGATCAAGGGGGAACGGTTGAAACCATTGATAGAATCACCACACATGATGAACCCGTCTATGAAAAACATGGGGTAATCCACTATGCAGTGGCTAATATGCCTGGTGCCGTTGCTCGAACTTCCACATTCGCTCTTACAAACGCCACTATTGGTTATGCCATTAAAATTGCTAACGGTTGGGAAAAGGCTCTTTTAGATGACCCTGCACTTGCTAAAGGTCTCAATGTATGCAATGGGAAAGTAACCTATAAAGCAGTTGCGGATGATTTGAATTTGCATTACACACCCGTAAGCGAGATATTATATTAGTTGTTCATATAACAATAACGTCTTGGAAAAATCCAAGACGTTATTGTTTTTTTTACTTTGACCCTTCAAATCTGCTAATCACACTTTTCACCATTAAACACTCAAACCTTGTAGCGATTGAACATTTCTTTTCTCAATACTTCAAGCTTCTTCAAAAGTATACATCGCACTCTACATGTGATTCACATATTTTCATTCTTAAAATTATTTTTTTAAGTACTGTACTTCTAATTCTGACATCTGCTCACAGCTTAATCCTTCTGGTTCAAATCCTGCACTTAAACATTTCAAAAATACTTTCGCCCCTTTGTTTGCCACATCAACATAGTCAAAAGCGTCATCTAAATCTACTCCCGTTGCCAAAGCCCCATGTTTCTCCCACACAAGTACATCTCTTTTTTCAAGTTGAATCAATGATTTATCTGCCAACGTTTGGCTACCTGGCATCTCATAAGGAATGAATGCCACCCCTTTGGGCACAAAAACTCTTACCTCAGGGATCATTTTCCATAGATTATGCGTCAGTATATCCGATGTTTTACACAGTATACTATTGTGTGTCATGACAATCAATTCATGTGGGTGTGTGTGCAGCAATGCTTTATGTCTGCCCCCACGATTAATCAAATTCAAGTGAATGGCAAAATGTGTTGAAAGTTCACTAGTCGGACGAAAATTTTCACGATGTCCGCCCCACAAAATGTGATACCCTGTTCCACACTCAGACACTCTCAAAATACAAGCATTTTGCGCCATTTTTCCCACATTTAAATCCCTTATTCGTAGTCCCGTACCCGTTATAAAAAATGAGCTTCCTTTAAGTTCCTCTAGTACACGGGTATCTTCCACAAATATGGCTCTCTCTAAATCTTCCTGAAGCACTGTTCCCATCTCTTCAGTTACATTAATAGAGAGGTTTCCTCCATTTCGCTCAGCCCACTCTCGAGCGAAAAGATAACTCGACACTCTCTCAACTTGTTCAAAAACCGTTTTCAATTTAATATTTTTTTCAAACATTTTTCACCTCTCTTCGTACTTCATTTCTATTAAAGGGGTCTTTCACGAAATTTTCAGTTAATTTCAAATAAGTAAAAGGCCTTCTAAAGGCATCACCCCACACTTCATTTTTTCGATAATTCCGAATGATTTCCATATCAAAATTTGCCATATATATTCCCTCTTGCTCGTCCGCTTCTACAATAAGCGTATCCCTCGAGATATACTGCCCCATGAAAATGAGGTAGAATTTCAAAAAAAGATATTTTCAAGGTTATGCGGTAGGAAGAGATTTTTTTCTCTTTCTGATTTTTACTTTTGGTACATCTATTATTTTGTATATACATCCATAGATTTTAAATACCTTAAAGATTCGTGGTATCTTTCAAAATTTCAGAAGTAAATGCATTTTTTGAGAGATTTTTTGAGAGATTCTTCAAGATATTTCATGGAAATAAAATTGAAGAGATAAACCATATCAAATTTAGTCGATCGCCAAAAACGCTCAATGCAAATGTTATCAGTCGCTCTGGCTTTTCCATCCATTGATATTTCAATATGATTTTCTAATAGAATATTGGTATGTTCTATACTCGTGTATTGTGAGCCTTGATCGGAGTTATAAATTTCTGGTTTACCATATTTTCAAATTGCTTCATTTAGTACAGATGTCACAAACTCTGCATCTATCGTCTTTGAGACACTATGTTACAGTACTGTTTTTGAGTACCAATCGATGATGCCTATCAAATACACATTTGTTCCAACAACTCTAATATATATGATACCAGCACTCCACACTTGATTAGCTCTGAATATTTCAATGCTTCGTAACTTATAACTGTATTTCTTATGTTGTTGATTTGGTATGGATAAATTTTGAACTTTCACTGCTAATATAGGTTCCAGTTTCAACTCTTTTCTGTATCTTGAAACAGTATTCACGGAAACAGAAATACCTTCTTCTTTTAGAGCTTGATGGACTTTTCTTGGTACATATATTGGCACTCTCTCAAAAATTAATAATATAGCGTCAATAATCCACTTCTTTTCAAGATTTGTTTTAGGTTTATAGTAGCCTCTACTTATTGAAACACCTAGTAAGATACGCTGCTTAGTTATTGCCACTTCTGATAGCTCAGAGTCAATAAGGTTATCCTTATTTATCGAGTCCAAGCTTTTTAACTTTCACGTTAATCACTATTTTTCAATCATCAATTCTACGATTAGTTTTGTATTTCTCTCATTCTTTGATTTTAGTTCTGCGATTTCTTTTTTATATTCTTTGACTGTTTTACTTGGATCCATAGCTATTTCTGCACTCTCCATAAATATTTTTTTCCATGAGTTTGATACTCTGCGGTAAAACATTTAACTCGCTTGCTATTTCTGCTATTGTTCTCTTGTTTTTCAGTACTTCCAAGACCACTTTTATCTTGAAGTCTGGACTATACTGCTCCCGTTGTTTTTCCATTTGAATATTCATTCATTTTTTTTCTAGCATGCTTTTCATTTCAGAATATCTTTTTTATTTTTTCTGTTTTATTTCTTTGGGGCGATATAGTTGACAATCCAAAGCCTTCGCACACTCTTTACTTATTGTAACACCACCTTTGTGACTTTCTAATTTTCAATAACATGACATCCTGAAGAGGGTATCTCTGCCATTGATTCAAAAATAGCTTTACCCAGTACAATAAGATTTCTCGCTTCATATGAAATATTATTCTGATTTATATATTTTTCATATAGCATTTTAAAATACTCTTTAGATTCCTCAACTTCATATCGCTTTCGTATAATATTCCCACTAATGCTTATTCTTTTTTTGATATCCTCAAGTGAAATCTCACAGTTTTCACCAATGGATATCATCTCAACACGCTCTTCTGCTTTAAATTCATATTTTTGAACATTTGAAGTCAGTTTCGATATCTCATGTCCTGCTCTTCGTGCTGTAACAATACACTCTAAAAGAGAGTTACTTGCTAAACGGTTACTGCCATGAAATCCCGAATAAGCTACTTCTCCACATGCAAAAATACCTTTTTTACTGCTTTCGCTATTCTTATCAATTTTTATGCCCCCAATAGAATAGTGTGCAACCGGCTCAATGGGAACACTTTCACATGAAATATCATACCCTGAGCTCAAACATTTCTCATATATTGTAGGAAAACGATTCAAAATAAATTCTTTAGTTTTATGAGAAATATCTAAATATACCCTCTCGCCTGAATTTAACTGCTCAAGAATAGCTTTAGAAACCACATCACGTGTTGCAAGCTCTAAGCGCGTATCGTATTTTTTCATAAAACGCTCACGACTGCTATTGTATAGGTACGCCCCTTCACCTCTTAGCGCCTCCGAAAGTAGCAAATAACGCTGCTCTTTAACGTGATAAAATGCCGTTGGGTGAAATTGTATTCTCTCTAGGTGTTTTACTTCAATCCCGTGCAAAAGGGCCAATGCGATAGCATCACCAACCGTGGTTTTTTCATTCGTGGTTTTAGTATAAATACCGCCATATCCACCCGTTGCAAGCACTAAACATTGACTTGACACAAAATATCTCTTCCCTTTATGATTTAGCATCACTCCCGCAAAACTATCTTTTTCACTAAAAGATAAATCTACTAATTCTGTGTAGCTTCTAACTTCAATATTTTCGAGTTCTTCTACTCTTTTAAGCAACGTTTCAGAAAAATACCTACCAGTTTGATCCCCGCCACAATGAAGAATTCTTCTTCTAGCATGACCACCCTCTAACGTGAAATGAAGCGATCCACTGCTATCAAAATCAAAATTTATCCCAATTTTGATTAATTCTTTCAGTATCGATTTACACTCTGAAATATAGCTTTTAACAACATCTATATCGTTTTTAAAATTTCCAGCAATCAAAGTATCTTGAATATGGCTATCTAAGTCCTCTTTACCTTGTACGCTTAGAGATATTCCCCCTTGTGCTAAATAGCTGCTACCCTCATGAACATCGCCCTTGGTCACAAGTAAAATCTTTAATTTTTTTGAAATCGAAAGTGCTGTATATAGCCCTGCAATACCACTTCCCACAATTATAACATCAAAATCAACACCCTTAGTCATGAAAAATCTCCATAGAAAAGTCAACATAGCTTACTTCAGAAGTTAATATTCCTGTTGAGATAATATCAATATTGTCGTCAGAAAAGTTCATAAAGCTCTGCTCTCTTATTCCCCCGGATACTTCAATAATTAAGTTTGGATAGTGTGATTTTAATTCTTTTGAAAGGAATTTTGAACTATCGGGGCCCATATTATCAATCATAATAATATCAGCGCCCAGCTTTGCCGCACAATAAGCCTCTTCTTTTGACTCCACTTCTACTTCAAGTTTTTTACTAAAAGAAAGAATAGATTTTACCTCTTTGATGGCTGTCTCTAAATCCGCGTAGAGCGCACGATGATTATCCTTAATCATCGCCATATCCGAAAGATTCATTCGATGCGTATCGCCGCCCCCATGGACTACAGCTAATTTTTGAAACTCTCCAAGAAAAGGGAGTGTCTTTCGTGTTGCAGCAATTTTTGTTTTCTTTCCACTTGCCTTTAATTGACTTGAAAAGAGATGTGTCTTAGTAGCTACACCACTCATCAGTGATAAAACATTTAAGAAAACGCGCTCACATCCTAAAATTATTGATGCATCGCCATAAAGTCTCATCACTTCAACCATATTAGCTTCAATTTTTTCCCCCGAGTTGAAAAATGTATCACATTTTAGCCCAAATTCAAGTGCTACCTCTCTTATCAGTTCTATTCCTGATACAACAATATTTTCTGATTTAAGTAAAATATACGCACTACATATTTTTCCTTTTAAAGGGTAAGACGCCGCATCCATAAATCCATTATCTTCAATAATTGCCTCTTTAATGGCTCTTTGTAACTTAACCATACTAACTCCTCATCATTTCAAACATATTTACGATACACGTTTTCGCTTTTAAGCGAAGTGATTCCTCAACGATAATCTCATTACTTTCACTCTTTAGAGTCGCTAAAATATTCAATAAATTATTTTTTTTCATATTACTACACATCGCATGCGGACTCAATGCGTAAAGTGTCACATTGGGATGTGCTTCTTTTAAATTATACAGCATACCAACTTCTGTCCCAATAATATAACACTCTCCACCATCTTTAGCAATAATACCAGCCATCTGTCCAGTACTTCCAATAAAGTCCGCTTTTTCTCTTACCTCTAATGCACATTCTGGATGGACAATGACCTTCGCATTTGGATGAACCACTCTCACTTCATCCACTAAACTTCCTGGAATCTTATCGTGCACATAACAAAAGCCACTCTCGCCAGGAACATAAATCATTTTTTTCCCACTTAATTTTTCTATATGTTGACCTAAATTTTTATCTGGGCCAAAAATAATGGTATCTGAGGGGATATTATTAATCACTTCTAAAGCATTCCCTGAGGTGCATACATAGTCCGCTTCAGCCTTACACTCAGCTGTACTATTCACATACAAGACTACAGGTGTACTCGGATATTGTTTCTTAGCTTCTTGAATCATTTCTGGAGAAAGCGAATTAGCCATTGGGCAGGTAGCTAATATATTCGGCACAAAAATCCTTTTTGTCGGATTAAGAATTTTTAGCGTTTCTGCCATAAAATCCACACCTACAAAAAGGATTTTTTCGCTCTCTATTTTACTTGCAATCGATGCAAGTGTAAGTGAATCCCCTTTAAAATCAGCAATATCTATAATTTCTGAACTCACATAATTATGACATACTAGAGTAATGTTTTTTTCTTTCTTTAATGTATTAATTTGATTTTTTAATAATTTCATATTTTCTTGCAACGTATCTGTCATTTTTTCCTCCTACTACTAAATATACTCTTAATTTTTGTATATTTTTTTACATTCTTTCATGATGAAATTTTATAAATGCCTATTCTAACACCTATTATATAATATTTACCCACTATTGTATAGGTGTATCTACATTATTCAAACAAAACGCACCTATCATAAAGATAGGTGCGCTATTATTTTTTTATATTATTTACCTAAATTTCTCAATAACTGCTTCGCAATCAGCCGCAGTATGCCAAATTTTAGGATCTGTTTTAACCAAATGTGCTCAAATTTCTTCGTTATGAAGATTTAAATCATCTAAAACAACATAATGTGTTACTTCTGTGTGAATCGTTAACCATGCTAAGATCTCTTTTGCTTTTACATGGCTGAATATACGTTTCTGACGAATCTCTTCTGTGCTTAAATCTGGTGTTTTACCCTCAATATGTA
The DNA here is from genome assembly GCA_026387965.1 of Fusobacteriota bacterium. Classification (GTDB taxonomy): domain Bacteria; phylum Fusobacteriota; class Fusobacteriia; order JAPLKR01; family JAPLKR01; genus JAPLKR01. Next base: position 7,795 of record JAPLKR010000128.1, read on the forward strand.
TACCAAATTCTTGCAATTTTCTATGTAAATACTGTGTGTCTCCATCAATGGGTTGCATGTTTTCATCAAACCATAAGCGCCACCCTGACGGCATAATAACAATAGCTCCTGTGGTATCTAAAATAGATTTTAACCTCTTCAAACACACTTTATCAACCTGTTCCGTTGAGTTCATTTCTAAAAAAGTTCAGAGTTTACTACACCATCAATATCTAAGAAAAGCACTTTGCTCATCTATATTCCTTATCTCACAAACATATCTAAAATCTCCAATTTTTTTTCACTGAAAGCGTGTCGCCCTACATACTCCTCTTTTTTTATTCTTTCAGTTTTCTTCTCTGTGATATCTAAATTAGAGTGAACATTTAGTCTAATATAACGGTCTTGCAAGAGCTTCCCTGTAAGCATGTGCATGGCATAGCTTGCAGGATCAATAGCCACTTTATCAAATTGGGTCAGCCATTGCAATACGCCCCAATCTTTATGAACATCGCTTGGCTTAAACCCCGCAGTTGAATGCCCCGTTCCTAAAGATAAACAATAAATTTCTTCTAGAGATTTTTTTAGAAAATAAATGCAGTTTGTAATCGCCGCTAAAGTTGGATTGTTTGCCCAAAGTCCCCCATCAGCAACCAATCTATTATCAACCAAATTTGGGTCAAAAAACGTAGGAACAAGACAAGATGAATATGTTACCTCGGACACTAACATCTCACAATATTTTCTTCTTGAAGAAAACTCTATTGGCTGCATATTGGTAATATCAGTTCCATTTATGATTAAAATTGTTTTTGCATCCTTCATTTTTCTATCCCCAAAAAGACGCACCAACTCCTCTTTTAAATTTTGATTATAATATCTTGATTTAATCAAACCTTGTGGATCAAGCAAACGTCTTTCAAATACATGACTCAATCTTGTATAAAAAAGATTTGCAATATCCTTTATAGGCATATCAAATGCTATTCCCGCCGCTATAATTGAGCCAATGCTCGTTCCAGCTATCAGATCAAAATATTCATAAATACGTTTGTCCACATTTTCCTGAAACTCTTCTAACATTCCAACTGGAATAATACCTTTACTTCCGCCCCCATCAATGGAAAGTATTTTAAATTTTTTCATACTACCCTCCTGATTTTATAATACTATTTAAATCATATTCAAACCCCGAACGTTGACAAACATGTTTTAATCAGTGAAAATCAGATTTTTCTCACCATCCGAGTGCTCGGTTTACTTTTTTTTCCTACAAATCCATTACCATTCCATCCCGGTATTTTTTAAAGCCAAGTTTTGAATATACATGACTTCCACGCTCAGTAGCAAGAAGTCTCACACGTTTTATATCTCGCTCTTTTAAAAGCTCAAGAAGTTTTTTTATTAAATTGGTTGCAACCCCATGCCCTCTAAAATCTTTTTTTACATACATATTCATAATGTACCCTTCGAGTCCACTTAAATTAGAAAATGTCGGAGTCTTCTTCACAATATTTAAGCCTGAAGTCCCAACTATTTTACCTTCATGCGTCCCTACATATGCAAAAAATTCTTTCCCTAAGTTCTCTGTGAAATAAGCCTCTAGTCGAGATTTTAAAGCCTCACAGTTTCTCTCGCTTCCGCTTTCTCTAGCCTCAACTAGAAGTTCCAGTCTACACTCAATTAACTCCTGTAAATCATTTAAATTTGCCTCTCTAATCTCTATCATACATCCTCCATTAAATTATAAATAGTCCAATATCTCACTACTGCTATTTAAAACAATAACTTTTTCATTAAGCATTTCAAGATAATCTTCTTAAATAACGTATTTTTCACTATCATAACTCTATTCCATTTGAACAGTGTTATCAATCCTGAAAGTGTCTCACGCTTTTTCAAATCTAATTCTCAACTTGCTTTTAAAAAAACCTTTTTATTATCCTGAAATTTTGATTGTTTCTATGAGTTCTTAAAAAATAAATATCTGCTATCTCAAAACTTGAAACTCACCATTTGAAATTGACACCCTCAATAATCCAACTTTGCTGCTCAACTATTACTCTCAAATTTTTATCTCTAATCCTCTCATCAGTTTTTATCCCGTAACTCTCTGAACTGTTATTCCAAAACAAATCATCTAAATCATAATGTTTTACATTATATTTTGGTGATATTTTGTTAGCAATGTAAGATTTCCCACTTCCTGCGCCACCTTATTATGTAAATTTTCATCTCTATCTTTCAAAATTATCAATACAGCTGGCACTCCATATAGATAACATCGAGCCATTTATCAAATTTATATCCAATTTTCTCCATGATACATTTCTGTTTAAATCCAAATTTTTCATGCAGCCTCACGCTTGCTTCATTTGGGTTTGTGATTAAGCTTGTTAAGGTTCTGAATTTTCTCGCTTTTAATTCTGGAATTAACGCGCCATAGAGCGCACCGCCTATCCCTTTTGAACTTTCCCCCTCTTTAAGATAAACAGTTACTTCTGCCGTATGCACATAGGCCGGTTTATTTCTAAAACTAGAGGCATAACAAAAGCCTAAAATTTCTCCACCCATTTCATACACATACGCTGGAAAGTTATCAATAATTGTCCTCATTTTTCCTTCCATCTCTTCTAAGGTATAAGGCTCAATATCAAACGTGGCTACACTATGTCGAATATAGCAGTTGTAGATAATTTTCATCACTTCAATATCTGATTTTTCAAATTGTCTAATCATGCTATCTCCTTTTTGTTTTTCTGACACCTTTTTTTTCATGAATTTTATATTTTATAGCCAATACTCTACTCACAAATACAATAATTATTACCGCATAAGTCGTTACTCCCATATTCCAATGAAAATAATATCCTGTGTAGTAAACTGCGCCACCAAATATACATAGTGTCGCGTAGATTTCTTCTTTCAATATAAATGGCGTCTCTCGAACAAACATATCGCGTATAACTCCACCGCCTACAGATGTTATTGTTGCAAGAAGCACCGTTCCTACAAGCCCCATATGATACATTATTCCAACGTTTGCACCAATGATGATAAATACTGTCAGTCCAAGTGCATCAGATATTTTTACGATATTCATAAGCATTCTAAGCCCTGCTCTTCGTTTACTAAAGACATAATAGGTTATTAGTGAAGTGAAAAATGCAATATAAAAATCTCGTACATTCACAAGCATCACGGGGATTCTATCCACTATACAATCCCGGATAATCCCTCCACCAAGCGCTGTAATAATACCGAGTGTTATTACTCCAAAAAGATCTAATTTATATTTTTTTGCTTTAGAAACACCTGATATTGCAAAGGCAATTACACCAATAATATCAAGTACGGTAAAAAGTGTTGACATTTTATCCCCTATTTTATCATAATTTTATTGACGTAATTTGACGTAAAAAGCGAAAGGATACCAGCGTAAGTGAGATTAAACTTCAAAATATCTCCTACTCTAAACTCCACTTCACACGTTTCAATATCTAGAACCATGTGATCACTACTCGCACCTAAAACCTCAAGTCCAGGAATTTGAGAACTCAAGTTTTGAATTCCAATATCTTGCTTTCCAATACCTACAATCGCACGTTTTCTAAATCCTTGATCCACAAATGAAGGCACATTTCCAAAAGCGTCCCTCCCAATTATTCCTTTCGGTAGTGAAGGCTTGCATTCAATTTCCAGAATTTCTGCTTCTAATGTAAATATATCTTGAACACACCCTGCAATACTGGTACCTTGCGCTGTCTCGCGTCCTAAAAAAATAGCCTCGCCAATTCGAATATGATTTGAAACACCTTGAAGTAATTCTAGCGTGTTGATACTACTTGAATTTCCAAATGACTTAATCTCTAATTCTTTTCCGATCATTTGTTCAATTTTCAAGACTAAGTTATGAAATGTATTAATATTTTCTTTGCTTGGCAGAATACCGCCAAAACACGTTATATTCGTGGCAATTCCTTTAAATTCAAGCAAGTTTGACTCTTGTAAAAATTCTATGCATTGATTCGTTTTTTCAAAATTTTCGTACCAAATCCCCTCTCGTAAATCCCCCATATCAATGATGAGCACAATACCGTGTTTTAAGTGTAATTTTTCTGCTTCTTGTTGAAAAATTTTTAGGGTTGAAAGTGAACTATGAAAGGAGACATCTGCATATTTCAACACTTTTTCTACTTCATATAGTGATGGAATTCTCAGCAGTATTTTTGGAACTTTAATTTTTTGCAACTTTTGTAAATTTTTTACTCTTGAGTCGGCAATATAATCTACTCCCATATCTTCAAAAATTTGAGCAATCTCTGAATTTCCAAGTACTAATTTCGTGGAAATCGCTAATTTTTGTCCATATAAGTGACACATTGCACTTATGTGGATACCATTTTGATTAATTTTTTTCAGATCAACCAGAACTCGTGGATACATCCTTCTTCCTTTCTTAATACTATCTGATAAAGTGAGTAAAAGCTTTAGCCTCTTTTTCAGGAACTTTCATGTTCTCTTTTCCTAAGTTGACAGATTTCATTAAAAATGCCATGTTTTTTCCAAGAACTCTTACAATTTGTTGTCCCTCTTCATCTTGAAGTGTCTCCCCCGGGACTCTTCCATGTACCACATTCCAATAATTTGATGTAGGGATGAACATCTCTGTATACATTAAATAGTTATTGAGCTCATGCCACGTAGGAATTCCACCACTACGTCTTACTGCAACTACTGCAGTCCCTACTTTATGACGCAAATAGTTACCATTCATACCTGAAACAAAAAAAGCTCTATCTAAAAATGCTTTCATCGTTCCATTTACACCTGAAAAATAAGTGGGGGAGCCAAGTATTACCCCGTCAGCCTCTTTCATTTTCTCAATCCATCCATTTACATCATCGTTAATGATACATTTTCCATTTTGATTTTTTCCACACATACCACAAGCGATACATCCTCGTACGACACTCGCACCCACATGAATTATTTCAACTTCAATGCCCTCTTTACTCAGTTCTGCAGCAACACTTGAAATCAATTGAAATGTATTGCCCTCTTTTTTAGGACTACCGTTAAATGCTACTACTTTCATATATTCTCCAATATAATATTTTATTTTTTTACTCTCTTATATATTATATCAGTAAATAACAAAAAGAGAAGAACTTTTCCTCTCTTTTTATCAAATTTTATTTAGTAATGTTTTGTATCGATTCTTTTCCAATCCTCAATTCTCAATTAAGTTGCACTTAATTTGACAATTGACGTATACTGAAAAAGTTGTTGTTAAAAACGTTGCTTAATTTTTTAGTCTACCTTTTGAGGGGCAGTACAAAAAAACTGTTGTTTTTTTTATTTTTCTTGTTCACTTTATATTTCTGAAAATATTTCGCCAATATTTTCCCTAAATATGTAGTTTGCTTTATCATCTTTTGACGTCTCTGTTCGATTAATGAGTACTAAATTTTCACCTTTAAAATAATCCAACATTCCAGCTGCAGGATACACAATGAGCGATGTTCCGCCCACAATGAGTAAGTCTGCTTTCCGAATATGTTCTATCGCTTGATGAGTAATATTTGAATCTAACCCCTCCTCATAGAGCACAACATCTGGCTTGATTTTGCCTCCACAACTACATCTTGGTATTCCATTGCTCTCTAATATTTTTGCCTCACTATAAAAAGCATGACATAGTTCACAATAGTTGCGTTTTACACTACCATGAAGTTCAAGTACAACATTACTCCCAGCCATTTGATGAAGACCATCAATATTTTGAGTGATGACTGCTTTAATTTTTCCTTTTGCTTCAAGCTCAGCTAATTTTATGTGTGCCATATTGGGCTTAGCTTGAGGAAAAATCATCTTAGTTTTATAAAATTCAAAAAAATTTTTTGGGTGTTTTTCATAAAATGTATGACTTAACATCACTTCTGGTGGATGAATATATTTTTGCTGATACAAACCATCTACACTTCGAAAATCTGCTATTCCACTTTCTGTTGATACGCCTGCACCACCAAAAAACACACAGTAACGACTCTTTTCTATCAGCTTTTTTAAGGCCAAACTATTTTCTTGCATATAAACTCCTTGTAGACAAAGATTATGAGTATTTCATAATCTCATCTCTTTTGAATACATCTTCGATTTATTAATAAATTTCTTCACACAACTGCATTTTGATTTCACCACTGCACATTCCGCACCCTGTACAACCATTTCTACAATCTTGAGTAAGTACTAACTCCTCTGATTTTTTAAGTTCTGAGATAAAATACTCACGTGATACACCTGTTGTGATAAATTCCCATGGCATAACTTCATTCATATCTCTTGGCTTAAGGTATGAATCTAAATCTATTCCAAGCTCTTCTGCTGCTTCACGGTAGTATTGGATTTTGAAAAACTCTCTCCATCCATCCATCTTTGCTCCACGCTTCCAAGCTGTATAGATTAAATCCCCTATGCGCTCATCTCCTCTTGAGAATACTCCCTCAATGTAAGAAGTCCGTTTATCATGAATTTTCAAATTCAACGCTTTGGTTCGTGAGAAGAGATTTTTAAGCAGATTATGCTTTATTTCCATCTCTTCAAAACTCATTTGTCCAACCCATTGAAATGGGGTATGAGGTTTTGGAACAAAATTAGAGACGCTTATTGTAATTTGAATATCTCTTCTAATCTTTCTACCCTCACCTAATACCTTACAAGCCAACTTATAAATGGCTTCAATGTCCTCTAACGTCTCAAAAGGAAGTCCTACCATAAAATAAAACTTCAGGTTTCTCCATCCCTCTTTAAAGGCTTGAACTGCTGTCTCAACTATATCTTCTTGAGTTATCCCTTTATTGATAACATCTCTCATGCGTTGACTTCCCGCCTCAGGTGCAAAAGTAAAGCTACTTTTTCTAAGCCCCTCTGTATCACTGGCAAGTTGTAGCGAAAAATTATCAATTCTTAGAGAAGGAAGTGATATATTCAAGTCCGGATAAGTTTTATTTAAATTTTGAATAAAAGGGCGTATCGCACTATAATCACTACTTGATAGCGATGAAAGTGAGATTTCATCGTAACCTGTATTGGCTATCGCCTCTTTTACAAAGCACATATTTTTCTCTAAACTTCTTTCTCGAACAGGACGTGTAATAATTCCCGCTTGGCAAAAACGACATCCACGGGTGCACCCTCTTTGAATCTCACTTATCAATCTATCATGCACCAATTTCAAGTAGGATACCAAAGGTTTTTTAGGAAAAGAGAATAGATTTATATCATTCACTACACGACGCTTTAAGCTCGAAAATGGCATATTTATGTGGATTGATGGGACATAAACTCCTGAAATTTTTGACAGTGTTTGCAATTTTTCTAATTTGCTTCTACCTCTAAGTGATTTGAACACTTGTGCTACTTCCACAATAACCTCTTCCCCTTCACCAAGATAAAAAAAATCAATAAATTGGCTCATCGGAGCTGGATTATACGTACAACTTCCCCCGGCTGAGATAAGAGGAAAATCCTCAGACCGCTCTTTTGATTTCACAGGTATTTGTGCTAAATCTAAAATCTCTAACACATTTGAAAAACACGCTTCATACCCAAGTGAAAAGCTTAAAGTATCAAATTTGGCAAGCGGAGTCCACGTCTCTAGCGAAAAAAGTGGCACGCCATTTTCCCGGAGTAACTTTCCCATATCCTCTTTTGGCATAAACGCTCTCTCCATATAAATTCCTTCTTGCTCATTAAGAATTTCATAGAGAAGTGGCACAGTTAATCCCGACATTCCAATCTCATACAAATCAGGAAAAATCAAACATTGATGAAAGTCAAAATTCTCTTTTATCACCACATTAATTTCATTTCCTAAATATTGAACAGGTTTTTCGACTTTTAGTAAAAATTCCTCTATTTTCTGTTTATACACTTAATTCCCTCCAACGGTAATATTGGTAATTCGAATAGTTGGTTGCCCGCTCGTTACAGGAACCCCTTGACCAGATTTACCGCATTGTCCTACAGTAAAATGTAAATCTGAACCAATATGAGTAATATTTTCAAGCACTTTTTTTCCATCACTTTGCAGTGTGGCATTTCGAACAGGATAGGTGATTTCTCCATTTTCTATTACATACGCTTCTAGTGCCGCAAAGACAAATTCACCTGTCACAGTATCCACTTGGCCCCCACCCATACGGGCCACATAGAGACCTTTTTGAGTTTGCTTTAGCATCTCTTCAAGCGTATCATTTCCAACTTGTATATAGGTGTTTCTCATTCTAGGAATCGGCATTTTTTTATAGGCCTCACGTCTTCCACTCCCCGTCAAATGCGTCACATTAGACTTCATCGCAGTGAGTTGGCTATTCATGAAATTCACTACAACTCCCTTATCAATAAGGATGCTTAACTCAGTTTTTATGCCCTCATCATCAAAATACGTAGAACCAAAAAATCCTGGCTCAATGCCACTATCTATCACTGTTAATTTTTCAGAAGCAATTTTTTGATTTTTGTACTTTCTAAAAATAGAGACCTCTTCTTGAACTAAATCAAGCTCAAGTCCATGCCCGCAAGCTTCATGAATCATTGTTCCACCAGCTTTTCCAGCGATAATTACATCCATTACCCCCGAAACAACAGATTTAGATTCAAGCAGTATATGAGCCACGCGAAGTGCCTCTTTGGCAGCTGCTAAAATTTTATCATGGGTAAAATGTTCAAACCCATTTGATGAACCTATGGATTCATATCCCGTTTGAATATCGCCCTCTTTTGAAAGGATAACTGTATTTCTATAAACGCCACGATTGATACACTCTTTTGTGTGTATCCCTCGACTATTAATAATCTCAACTACTTTTGAAGCATCATTATACCCTGAAGAAAATTGTTGAAGAAATGGGTCATTTTTTTCATGAATAAATTTATCGGCTAATTCTAAAAGTTCGATTTTTTCATCTAAAGAGACCGTATTATAATCGATTTTTGCATTTTTAGGGGCCTCCTCGATACTTTCCGATACAATAATCTCTGGAAGCTCTCCGCCAAGTGGATTTAGTGTAGAGGCCAGAGAAAAAAGCCCTTCATAAGTTACATCATTGGTGTGGCCAAAAACGCTTTTGTCACCTTTAATAATTCGTATACTTGCGCCTTCTTCTACCCCTTCCGTAATCTCTTCAACTATTTTATTTACCAAAAGAAGTTGAGTAGAGTACTTCTTCTCAAAATAAATCTCTGAAAAATCATGCCCCGCTACTGCAGTGGCTAATATATCTCTTATTTCATTTATTTTCAACTCCATTTTTTCCTCCATCACATTGTGACCGTTACTCTTTTTTCAGTAACTCCCCACTTTTTTATTCATGTCCCACTTAATATAGATGCCATTTTCTCGACTATTTTTTTATTGATTTTCTCTTGTATCGCCTAAATGTTCAATCTCTACACTCTATTATACCGTTTTTTCTTCTAAAGCACCACAGTTAATATCTAGAAGAGCCGGAAAATTGCAAAAAAAATCCGCCATAAACGGATTTTTAAGTTTCAATTTTAGTGCGTACATCGCATTATTGAAGCTAAAAAAGTTTTATAAAGTAACTCTCAAAACAATGTGTTTGCCCAAGCAAACCAAATACGCGCGTACTCCTTTGCATCATCATTGTGTACCCCTTCATGCATGAAATTACTTTCTGCATGACATTTTTTTATCTGTTCTAAACACAGTGCAATTTCCGCTGGATTATCACTTGTTAACACTTGAATCACTCTAGAAATTGGCGTCATTCATGAGTAATTGACTTCCAAGTCCATCTACCTCATAGGCATATATTTCCATTATTTAAAATTATTTCTTCTATTTGAGGTTTTTTGTGAAAAGAGGTGTTATCCATTATCACAACTTGTCCAAACCTTAATTCTGGCAATAGTTGTTCTCTTAACCAAGTAATAAACACGACAGTATCTGTATGTCCATTAAAACACATTGACGCTAGCACTTGTTTATCATTTAATACTGCAATTAACGTTGTTCTTTTTTTACTAGAAACCGAAATTTCTCCATAAAGTCTATTCTCTTCACTCAATTCATAATTTTTATGAATTGAATGGTCTACACCACTCTTATCAATATAAACTAAATTACAAGAGAGGTACTGTGCAATCCTTCGATTATAGGCTTCTCTTAACTCTTCATTTCGTTCTTTGTATTTTGGATTTTTTTATGGGTAACTTGCTCTCGCTTCAAGCAGTAATAGATTGCTTGAAGCCCCACTTTCTCTATTTTTACAATCTCCAGTAAATATAAGTCAGGATTTTCTTTTACTACTTGTTTAACCTTTTCTACATCTATTTTCTGAGCATTTTTATTACCGAAATAACCCAGATTTAGATCGCCTTCTAATTCTCTCTTCTTTATCCATGTATAGAGCGTTTGGCGGCTAAGTTTTAGCATCTTTGCAATTTTTTGTACACATATTTTATTATCATACTCGGCCATTTCTAATTTTTATATATCTTCACTGTATGACATTACTCACCATTTTTTCTTCTTTATTTGAGTTTAGCATACATGAGTATTTTGCCAAGTTTTGTTTATATACTGCTATAATAAATAATAAGTAGCGTTCTACAATACGCAAACCGTAAAAATCAACATTAATTTTACTACAAAAGATTTGTATCATTTTTCAAACTCTTGCTTTTCATAGAAATTCCACTCATTTTACACTCATTGAAATATATTATCTTTAATGACTAAGCCAATATATCGTAATCAATTAAAAAACAATTCTTTTATATGATTTATTACATCTATCGATTAAATGCACTCTATTTTCTAATTTCACAGTTGTCATTCTTACAAATAAGTTTTCTCGTTTTGCAGACTTTCCTCCTGGAAAATTTTGATTTCAAAAGCAAAAGAAAAGAGTTAAGATGCACTTAACTCTTTTCTTTTTTTTATTCATTTTTCAGCAAATCTAACAAATCAGTACCATTTAATTTCTCGTTTCTTGAACTCCCATTTTCACTATATATCCCCTCTTGGATGATACGCTTTCTCTCTTGAAGTTCTATAATTTTACTTTCAATACTGTTTTCCACAATCAATTTATATACAAAAACTTTTTTATCTTGTCCTATTCTATGCGCTCTATCTGTAGCTTGATTTTCAACAGCCGGATTCCACCATGGATCATAATGAATTACGCTATCCGCCTCAACAAGATTTAAGCCAACTCCCCCAGCTTTTAAACTAATCAAGAATATTGGCACTTCACTTTTTTGAAATTTTTCTATCTCTTGTTCGCGTTTTACTGTGCTTCCTGTAAGTTTAGCATAAGTGATATTTTCACTTTCAAAATACTTTTCAATAATCCCTATCATCTCGGTAAACTGAGAAAAAACAAGTATTTTTCTGCCTTCAGCTAAGAGTTCTGCTACTAAATCTTTAAAAAGTTCAAATTTTGCAGACTCTTTGATTTTCTTCGCCTCATCAATTTTAAGCAATTGCGGATGACAACAAATTTGTCGCAGTTTAAGTAGGGCATCAAGCACAATAATTTGAGATTTCGCAATCCCTTTTTCAACAATGACATCTCTAATTTGCTTCTCCAATGCGAGTCGTACCCCTTCATAAAGCTTGCCTTGTCTCTCTTCAAACTGTGTCATTTTTATAATGATAGTTTTTTCAGGAAGTTCGCTGGCAACTTTCTCTTTTGTTCTTCTTAAAATAAAAGGAGCTACCCTTCTATTCAACCTTTTTTGTACCACCCTATCGCCTGATTGTTCAATCGCTTTTCGGTACTCTTTGTTAAATCTCTCGCGACTCTTTAAAAAACCAGGCATTAGAAAATGGAAAATTGACCAAAGCTCTCCAAGATGATTCTCTATTGGTGTTCCCGATAAAGCTAATCGGTGGTGGGCTTTTAGTGAACGAATCGCAAACCCCATTTTCGTTGAAGCATTTTTAATTTTTTGTGCTTCATCTAAAATAATATAATCAAAAATACTCTCTGAGTATTTTATACAATCTCGCAACGCCAAGCTATAAGTCGTGATCATTAAATCCACACATTTCTCATTTTCAAAAATTTTGTTCCGATCTTTACCATGCAAAATAACATAGGTCAAATTTGGCGTGAATTTTTCTATCTCATGTTTCCAATTACTCAGAAGTGATGTCGGTACAATTAAGAGGGATGGTCCTTTCAATTTTCCTAACTCCTTTAACCGAGAGAGATGCGCTAAGGTTTGAATAGTTTTACCCAGACCCATATCATCAGCCAGTATTCCACAAAATTGATATTCATGTAAGAAATTAAGCCAGTTAATGCCTTCTTGTTGATAAGGACGGAGTGCTACTGTCAACGACTTGGGAGGCAAAACTTCTTCAATACTTTCAAAACGCCTTAACTTCTCAGACAGTTCAATAACTTCTCGACTTCCCTTCCATTTGATATGCTCATAATCTAAGCTTTCAAGCAAGTGCGCCTCTGTAAGTGCTATTTCAACTCTCTCTCCGATTTTTTCACGTCCATAAAGTTGTAAAATAGTTTTTAGTATCGGCTCTATTTCACTCTTCTTAATTTTACAATATTTACCTTTTTCACTTTTTAGATAAAGTTCCTCTGGAAGATTTTCAATAAATATTTCCCCTAACTCTATTTCAAATGTTTTAAAAAATGAAGCTATCATGGGAAGTAGAGGTTGCTGTTTCCCATTTATTTCAAGAGTAAAATGAAGTGAAAACCAATCTAACTTAGTACTTTCAACATAAATATTCTCAATATTTTCAAATTCTAGAGAGAATTTCTCATCGAAAACCACTTCATATCCATAACTTTCAAGCTTTTCTACATCTGAGTTCAAAAATTTATCCCATAAAAAACATATATCATAGCTTTTCATATGAATGGGGAAGCGAAATTTTGCAATTGATTCTGATATTTGTTCTAACTGCAATGCTAGAATATGTTGTACTGCTGCACGTTCGCCTGCCACATCCCGTAAAATCGTCACAATTTGATCATTTTCTTCCATTTGTGTTTGCGCTGAAAGAGCACGATTTCTAAACGTATAGCCACCATAAGAGAAAAATAGTGAAAGCTCATTTTCAATGGACGAAGTTTTATCTATACCAGAAATTTTAACTTTAACTCTTAATTTCTCATCAACCTCTTTTGAAAATAGCGCTGCCGGCTTCTCAATTTTTTCCTGAGGGAAAAGTTTCTCAAGCCTAAAATGCACTTTAGCTAACTCCTCTTCTGAAACGGAAGCAATCCTATTTAATATTTTCCATTCATCTAACGACATGCTGCTCTCAATTTCATAAAGCATTCCCTCTAATGGGTCAAGTTTGAGTAGAGGCAGTGTCGGAATTATCAGCGAATCAAGCGCAATTGAAGAGATGAGCTTAAACCCATCTTTCGACTCTTTCCATTTCTGTTCAAGTTTAAGATTTTCCGATGAAAATCGAATGGCTACACGATTTTTTTGATAAAACAAGCGTCCCGTGTTAACTGCTTCGCGCAGTGCAAGATAGCCTATTTTGCCCTTTACTTGAATCCCTTGATTGTAATAATCAGGTGCACTTTCACCTAACTCAATTAAAGGGATATCCTCACTTGATAAATAATGGCGATAGTGTTTATACGCAAGTTGGGTAAAGCTACTCGCTTTGCCAACATTAGTCTCTCCACTTCTCTTATTCTTTTTTGTAATATACGGTGCGAGGGTATAAATGTCGTTCCATTGTACTTTACTGAGTTCATAAATCACAAACTCTTCATGAGGTGATAGCTGGTTTATAGAACTTTTTTCTTCTTCAAGAAGCGATAACCAGTGATTCGCTGTGTGTTTTTTAGATACTTGCTTCATATTTGGTAAGATTTTGTGATTTTGTAAATTCTCTACAACGCTTTTTTCTCCAAGCTTAAATACGCCTAAAGAAGCAAGCTTTTTCTCAAACAAAACGTTGCTTTCTTCTTCATCAAATTCATTTTGATATTCTACATTATACCTTAGAAGTGCCGCTGCGGCATGCTTACACAGTACACCATAAGGACACGTGCACTCACTCATAATGCTTGTAAGATTCTCACTTTTTTTCAGAGTGACATCCACTAAATATTTTTTGCCTTTCTCATTTACAACCATAGAGGTCATTCTTACACGCTCTTTAGAAACCTCTTGAATTTCTATATTTACCACTAGCTTAGAATTAAAGTAGGCAGCACCACGTGTGAAAATGGTGCTGCCAAATGTTTTTTGTATCTCTTCTTTAGTAATAGCAATCA
>JAPLKR010000025.1 GCA_026387965.1 Fusobacteriota bacterium
ACAGAACTGCTTCGTATACCCCCCAAGATAGTTCTCAAGCTACTTTCTGTGGGTATATTGAAAAAGAGCACCAACATATTAACTTTATGCATTCCACTAAAAAAATTCAAAATATTGTCAGAACTTTCTCGCCCGCTCCAGGGGCATTTGTATTTTTAAATGGAAAGAGAGTTAAAATTTTCTCAGTACAAGAGTGCTGCGAAAGTTCACATTTAGAGGGAGTCCCTGGGACTGTCACTGGTATTGCACCTAAACTTGGATATATTGTGAAAACGGGTTCCTCAAGCGTTATTTTAACAACTCTGCAACCTGAAAATAAAAAAATCATTTCAGGAATTGACTCTTTAAATGGCAATCTTTTTTTTATAGGTGAACATTTTAGTTAACTTATATTATTATTTGATTTCAAAATTTATTTAGCTATAAATTCTCACACTAATCTTAATACTATAGCGTTTTGCGTATTTTAAAGGAGGATTCTTGACAATAAAGCTCGATGGAAAATCTGTGTCAGAAAATATTTTTACTAAACTTAAATCCCATATAGCCTTGCTTGCTTCAAAGCCCACATTAGCGGTCATCATTGTCGGTACTAATGCTGCCTCTCAAGTCTATGTGAAAAATAAAATCAAAGCGTGTGAAAAAATTGGTATTATTTCCAACCATATTCATTTAGATGCAAGTGTTTCGCAAAACGACCTCCTTCAAATGATTGAATCTCTAAATGCAGATCACACAATTAATGGAATACTCATCCAGCTACCTCTTCCTTCACACATCAGTGAAAAGAAAATTATTCAAGCGATACATCCAAAAAAAGATGTTGATGGATTTCATTATTCCAATATTGGAGCTCTCTCGATAGGGCTACCTAAATTCATCTCTTGCACACCTCTGGGAATTTTAACACTACTTCAGCACTACTCTATCGAAATATCTCAAAAGCATGTTGTAATTGTTGGACGAAGTAATATTGTTGGTAAACCGCTTGCTATGCTTCTGACCAATCACGACGCAACAGTTACATTGTGTCACTCTAAAACGCCTTCATTAGAAAATTTCACTACCCAAGCAGATATACTCATCTCTTGTGTTGGTAAACCAAATTTTATCACTCTGTCAATGGTAAAAGAGGGGGCCGTTGTTGTAGATGTTGGTATCAATCGCCTTGATAATGGTACTCTAGTAGGGGATGTTTCTTACGAAACAGTTTCCAAACTGGCAAGTTTTATTACCCCTGTACCTGGTGGGGTGGGTCCAATGACCATCGCATCATTGATGGAAAACACCCTTAAAGCTTATAAAATACAAACCCCTTGCATGTAGCAAGGGGTTTGTATTAGAATGTGTATCCGAGTTGTAGGCCAGTAGTGAATATGTTTGTGGTGTCATTCGATGTGTTGTTATTGAAACTCAGGTGGTCTGTTAATTGATAGTAGTTTGCATCGAGTTCTGCATAAAAATTATTAGTGATATATATGCCAGCCCCTACGCCTAAGTATAATCCTGGATCAATTGTTTCACTCGTATTAAACCACCCATCAGCATTTGAAAAACGGCTAATATTCATACCTATTCTTCCTAATACAAACGGAGTCATCGAGCTCCCTTGAAATTCGTATTTATCTTCAAAATATATAGGAATTGATGTTAGTGAATTAAGGGAACTTCTAGAAAAATATGCTTCTTCAAAAATTTTATATGCATTCGTAGGAGAAGCATTAAGAGTAGCTACACCTAATCCAATTCCCATCTCATTATTGTTTGCCACTCCATAAAGTAGTGCTGCATTCAGGACATATCCTGCGCTCACTGAATTGTTCCTGTTCATGTCCAAGCCATTGTTGAATCCTGATTCACTGTAACTAACAGGAATATTAATGCCACCACTTAAATCTGTATGAAAGCCACCCTGAACGATACTACAAAAGGCAAATTGTGCTCCTACGACAGTTAACGCCCCTACTAATAATATTTTCTTCATCTTTTCCACTCCACTTTTTTAATATTTTTTTTATATCGTTATATTAACTATCATTATATGTGATTTGTCTATATTTGTCAAATTGTTACTCAAACAATTTTCGAAAATTTTAACACGTTCTACAAGTCTATCACAAAGAAACCCCCTTGCAAAGTATGCAAGGGAGGGTAATTAAAATGTGTATCCGAGTTGTAGGCCAGTAGTGAATATATTAATATTATCTGTTGTTGTAAAATTACCCACAAAAGGTCCATTGAACGTGAGGTTCGCGCTAGATTGGTAATAATTTATGTCCGCTTCTGCAAAAATATTTTGTGTAATATACGCGCCTAATCCACCACTTATATATAATCCATCTCCGTATGTTTCACTAAATGAGTCTCCATTAGAATCATATATAAAATTTTGTTTAGGATTTGTTGAGAACGCGTACCCTGCTTTTGCAACAACAAAGGGATTCATCTGATATTTTGAAAATTCCTGCTTAAACTCCACATAAATTGGAACAATATTCATTTGACTAGGTGTGCTAAACTGTCCAAGCGTAACACTCTTTACGGCATTATCGAATGCACTGTTCACTGTTGGGGTTAATGTTAGAACTCCAATTCCTAATCCAATACCTGTGCCATTCGCAATTCCATATACTGAACTAACATTTAAATCAGCTCCTGTTGACATCGAGTTATATGCTTTCATATTGTTTCCATAAAAAGAAACCCCCGATTCACTATATGAGATCGGTATATTTACTCCAGCACTGACGCTTGTTTCCAATCCCCCTTGAACAATATCCGCAAATACAAATTGCGCTCCAACTGCTACCAATACACCTATCAATAATATTTTTTTCATTTCTATTCTCCATATTAATTTATTTTTTTCTCAGCTATATTGTTTCATTATACACTTTATTTTCACTCTCTTCCATTATGAAATGCTCAAAATAACATTAACAAATCTTACTTATTTATATGTTTATCTCCAAATATTTCAAAAAATTTTCTCTTCTTGGGATGATTTATCCTGAAAATTTGAATATTAACCACTTAAATACAAAAAAAAACGTCATTTGCAAGAAGTATTTTCAACTTTTTAACTATTCAATCACACTATTTTTTGTTAAAATAGAAGTGAACATAATTCTCAATTTAAAGGAGTCTATAATTATGATAAATTTTACAAAATATCATGGTCTTGGTAATGATTTTATTATATTAAAAGATAAATATTTGAGTGGATTTGACTACAGTGCACTTGCTAAAAAAATCTGCAACCGTCATACTGGAATTGGTGCCGATGGATTTATCGTCGGTACTTATAACGTTCGACCTGAAATGGCTTTTTATAACTCAGATGGAAGTCGAGCTGAAATGTGTGGAAATGGAATTCGTTGCTTTGCAAAATTTTTACACGACGAGAAAATTATGACAGAGAACCAATTTTCTATTGATACCCTAGCAGGTCCACAACTTATTAATATTCAATCGCTCTCCCCTTTCTCTGTAACAGTTAATATGGGGAAACCAGATTTTAAACCCAAAAATATTCCAGCCAACACAAAAAATGGAAAACATAAAGAAAGAATCACCAATGTTCCCCTCATCGTAAATAATCAAACTTTCTATATCTCATCGCTCCTTATGGGCGTTCCCCATTCTGTCGTTAGAGTCAATTCCCTGCAAGAGACGGATCTGAATCTTGTTGGAAAAGCCATTGAATCTCATGAGTGGTTCCCTAATAGAACTAATGTTGATTTTATTGAAGTGATTACTCATAGCCATATCAAAATGCAAACTTATGAGCGTGGTGCAGGGCTTACTCTTGCATGTGGAACAGGTGCATGCGCAAGTGCAATTATGGGAAACTATTTAGGCTATCTTAATAAGGAAATCACTGTTGAACTCCCACTTGGAAACCTCGAAATTCGAATTGATAGTGATAATTCCGTATACATGACTGGACCCGCTGTGAAAATTTGCGAAGGAGTGTTTCATGAGTAATAAGAATTCAATTGCAATTGTTGGTGCTAGCGGTATGGTTGGACGAAAGTTGCTCGAAGTATTAGAAGAAATTGACTTAAATATTGAAAGACTATACCTTTTTGCCTCAAAAAATTCTGCGGGGGATAAGCTTACTTTTAAAGATGAAGAGATTACAATTTTAGAGCTCACTGAAGAAAATATTAAATCACGTCATATAGATTTTGCACTTTTTAGTGCTGGTGGGGCTGTAAGTTTAGAATACGCCCCCATATTTGTACGCTATGGTGCAGTTGTCATTGACAATAGCAGTACATGGAGAATGAATAGTAATATTCCTCTTATCGTTCCTGAAGTTAACCCTCAAGCTGTCCTCGCGCATTCTGGGATTATTTCAAATCCAAACTGTTCAACCATTCAATGTGTCCTTCCTCTTCAAGTATTAAAAAAATATGGATTGAAATCTGTTAGTTACACTACCTATCAAGCAGTTAGTGGAAGTGGTATGAAGGGAAATGCTGATCTTATACGTACTCAAAAAGGTGAGAGTCCTACTTTTTATCCCTATTCTATCTACAATAATATCTTGCCTCAAATCGATATTTTTCTTGATAATGGCTATACAAAGGAAGAGATGAAAATGGTTGAAGAGACAAGAAAAATTCTCGAACTTGAAGATTTAGAAATTTCTGCAACGTGTTGTCGCGTTCCTATTTCAAATTGTCACAGTGTATCTATGCATATAGAACTTGAAAAACCTTTCAAAATTGAGGAAATCATGGAGGATATGCGTAATTTCCCAGGAATTATCTTACTCGATAACGTTTCTGAAAAAGTATATCCCCTTGCGAGTATTGCAAATAATAAAAACGAAGTATTCATTGGTAGAATTCGGAAAGATTGCTCAAATCCTAAAAAAATTCAACTTTTTTGTGTAGCGGATAACATTCGAAAAGGAGCCGCTACTAATACCATACAGATTGCAAAACTATTAATTGATAGTAAAACAACTTAATATAGGATAGGATTTCACTGCTATATCCTAATACTATATTGAAAAAAGGAGATAATTATGTTTAAAGGAAGCATTGTTGCACTCATTACACCCTTTACGTCAAATGGGGAAATAAATTATCCAAAATTTTCACATCTGATCGACTATCACATACAAAATAAAACAGTGGCTATTCTTATTTTAGGAACGACAGGTGAATCCCCAACCGTCACGGATGAAGAGCGTGAAAAAATCATTAAATTTTGTGTAACTCACGCAAACAAACGTATTCCTATTATTGTAGGGACGGGATCAAACTCAACATCAATTGCCATAGAAAAAAGCATTCAAGCACAAAATCTCGGTGCAGATGCTTTACTTCTTGTAGCGCCATACTACAATAAAGGTAATTTAACGGGGATCATCAAACACTATGAAACCATCGCTTCATCCGTAATTTTACCTTGTATTTTATATAATGTACCTGGAAGAACGGGGGCATTTATTCCCGTTAAAGCTGTGGAAGTTTTATCAAAACACGTAAATATTATTGGGATTAAAGAAGCCAGTGGGGATTTAGGATACTCTATTAAAATAGCAAAATTCCTATCGCATACTTTTTCTATGTGGTCTGGAAATGACGATATGGTTGTTCCACTCCTCTCCATCGGGGCCATTGGGGTTATTTCAGTGAGTGCAAATATCATTCCAGTTCAAACACAAGAAATGGTTGAAGCGTTTTTCAAAGGGGAAATTGAAAAATCTCGCGAGATTCAACTTCACTATTTAGAACTTATTAATGCGCTTTTTTCAGAAGTTAATCCAGTACCTATTAAAGAGATTATGAATATTATGGGAATGAATGTAGGAGGCTATCGACTGCCTCTTGACCAGCCAAGTGATGATACTAAAGCAAATTTAGCCACTCTTGCAAAATCTTTTAACTTAATTTAGGAGTAGAATGAATATATTACTTATTGGCTATGGAGCCATGGGAAAACGATTAGAAACCATTATTGAAACGTCAAATCATACTCTTATAGGGATTATAACTTCTCAAACGACAAAATACCCCAATCACTTTGAAAAAGTCCTTATCCCTGACATCATCATTGATTTTTCTCACTACGCAATATTAAATAAAACTTTAGAGTATGCAAAGCTTCATCATATTCCTCTTATTATTGCTACAACAGGCCACTCAAATGAAAACCTTGAAAAAATAAGAAGTGTTTCTCAAGCGATTCCCCTACTTTTAACAACCAATACTTCTTATGGTGTTTCAGCAATTGTGAAGCTTCTTAAAGTCGCTACCCCACTCCTCAAAAATTGGGATATTGAAATCATTGAGAAACATCATAACAAAAAAATGGATGCCCCAAGCGGTACTGCTCATACGCTTGTTGAAACTATTGAAAGTTCGAGTGGGTTTGCACACGAAAAAATCTTTGGTCGTTCAGGCTTAAGAAAACGAACCAAAAATGAAATATCTGTTCACTCTGTTCGAGGAGGAACCATCATTGGAGAGCACTCTATTCTTTTTTGTGGCCAAGATGAAGTGATTGAAATAAAGCACTCTGCACTCTCTAAAGATGTTTTTGCTTATGGTGCCCTTAAAATGGCTGAATTGTTAGTTGATAAACCATCGCAACTTTATACAATGCAAGATTTAATACAAATTTAAAATAGGAGTTACCACATGAATTCATATGAAATAATAAAATATATCAGTAATGCAACGAAAGTTACCCCTGTAAAACTCTATGTGAATGGCAATATTGCCGATATAACATGGCCTAATTGTAAAGTATTTGGAAGTTGTAAAAGTAAAACTATTTTTGGAGACTGGTCAGATATCGAACCCGTATTAGAAGCTCATAAAAACAATATCACAGACTTTATCGTCGAAAACGGTTGTAGAAATTCAGCTATTCCTATGCTTGACCTTAAAAACATTAATGCGCGAATTGAACCTGGAGCTATCATACGCGAACATGTAACAATTGGTAATCAAGCGATTATAATGATGGGCGCAATTATCAATATTGGAGCAAGTATTGGGGATAAAACCATGATTGACTTTAATGCTGTACTCGGAGGACGTGCTACTGTTGGAAACAACTGCCATATTGGGGCTGGAGCTGTCCTTGCAGGGGTAATTGAACCTCCAAGCGCCGATCCCGTTGTTGTTGAGGATAATGTACTTATAGGGGCAAATGCCGTCATTCTAGAAGGGGTTCGTATTGGTAAAAATTCAGTTGTGGCTGCAGGTGCGGTGGTAATTGAAAATGTCCCCGAAAACTGTGTCGTAGCAGGGATTCCAGCAAAAATCATTAAAATACGGGATCTCAAAACAGACAGTAAAACACAGCTTATCGAATCACTCAGAAATCTGTAGTGCTTCAAAATAATACTTAGAGAGGATTTTATGAAAGCACTTATTATGCCAATTGGGATCGTAATTAGTATACTTTTGGGACTACTTTTCCCAAATATTGCTACTTTTCTCACTCATAATAGTATTGATAATTTAATGATTGTCGTAATGTTTATCATCTATGGGATCAAAATTAATTTTAAAGATTTTGATTTTTCTCCAAGCCAAATTAGAATTATTATCCTTGCGATTATTCTTAATTTAATTGTTGCTCCATTCATATGTAAATTTATAGGTAGTTTTGGACTATCAACTTATTTTTTATCAGGACTACTTCTTGTGAGTCTAACGCCACCTACACTCGCGAGCAGTGTACTGTTTTCTGAAGCTTCTGGTGGAGAAGTTCCAACAAGTATTTTACTTACAGTAATACTTAACTTTGTTTCCATTATTACCATTCCCATTATGCTTGGAATTATTATTCCCGTTAGTAAAGGGCACTCCGTTTCAATGTTTTTTATGTTTGTTACTTTAGTTGTACTGATATTAATTCCTTATGTCGCTGGTATGATATTTGCAAAAATAAAGAAACTCAAAACCCGCAATATTTTCATTAAATTTGGTCCGATGGTTGCTCTTTTTATTATCGTATTTGCAAGTTTAGGTTCATCTAAATCATCCATTTTCCAGCTTAGGATTTCAGAACTTCTTTGGTTAATTTTCATGGCTCTAATTATTAACTTAGCTTTTTTCCTCATAATTTTTCTTGTGACGAATATTCTTAAGGTTCCCACTAAAGCAAGTAAAGCACTTATCTTCAGTTGTGGAACTAAAACACTGCCGATGTCACTTATCCTAATTGGATTAATGGCCTTTCCTAACGCTGATGCCATAGTTGCTGCAATTGTATATTATTTTACACAGCTTATTTCTGGGTCAATTGTGGCTGCTCTGCTCCATAGATATAAGAAATTCAAAAGAATTATTCACAATTGAAAAAGTTTAAAATTTCAATGTAACAATATGTTGTGAGATTTGTGGTGAAATTTTATAAATAACACATTTTAGAAATTTCATGGATTTTTTTATTTATACTGGGATCTTTAATATGTTCTTTGAACTGATTGAGATTATTAACATGGCAATGCCTCTAATTCTCTTTCAGGAAAAGGAAAGAAAAACTGCTCCCATCTCTGTCCAAGTGGCTCTTTTCTAACAAAATTTATGAATAAAGTGAGTATGAATTTGTTGTATCCATTTGTTTAACGGGTAGCAATATCGAAAAAATAAGTATTGTCATTTTTAAAATAATTGTTATTACCTCTGTCATTGCTGTCGTGATTAGAATAATATATAAACCTCGTAATTGGTATCAGTGTGTTTGATGGAACAATTAAGTGGAAAGCTTACACATTATACGAATAAAAAGAAGAGTGAAAAACTTTATTTTGTGAGGAACATATGCTAATATTAAAGAGAATTTTTTTTGAACCTATCTTATATAAATTAATTATTGGGCTTTTTATTATTATGACAATTGATACTGTTTTATTTCACAATAACATCTATTCAAGATATTACTATGCCGATGTTGTCATTCTATACAGTTTTATTTCAAGCAGTGTTATTCGCTCCCTCTATGTTGCTAAAGAGCGTGTTATATACTCTCTCTCTGCTGTATTTGTCGGTCTCATCTGCTTAACACTTTTTAATAACAATATTCTTTTAAGTTATTATGTCGGAGCTTTTTTTCTCTATTTCCTCGCTTCAAAACTTGGGAATCCGACATTTATACGTGGGCTTGGACTCTATGGTGTTGTCATTGTTATTCACAACAACATACACTCTCTTGGGCAATCATATGCCATGTATACTTTCGACAGAACCTATCAAACTCTTATCGGGGCTGCTGTTGTCGTTTGTGTTGAATTTGGTTATATTATTCTTCTGAGATACTTTCAACACAAGAAGCGTCTTAAATTAGGCACACTTTATAAAATTTCAAATCCTTCTAGTATTTTAAAGCCTAAACTCTCTTTTTTATCTTCATTTATCAAACCATTTAAAGATAAAAATTTTATTTTCATGTGTTTTACAATTTTGATAATCTCTTTAATCCTGCACTATGTACTGGGACTCTCCTATAATGTCTACGGCCTTGCCCTTATATTTGCACCAGGTATCTGCAAACTCAATTCAAAAGATTATTTTATCAATGTAAAAAAGTTTGGAAAGTCCATTGCCCTTTCAGTTATTGCGCTTGTTGTAATTTATGTCCTTCCATTAAATCATTCGAATTTTAATCTAACTATATTAATTGCTGTCATTGTTGTACATTTTGTCCCTTTTATCATACCATTTTTTAAAGATGAGGATAAACGGTTAGCCTATCGTATCATTATCATCTATTTTCTACAAGGATACCTGTTAAATCAAGATTACTCAATTGCACTAAGTTGGGTTATAGCATTTATGTCCGTCTTTGTTGTAACGGGCATCATACTTTTCACTTATCTCTCCCTTACTACTAAATCTAAAATAATTTCATAATAAAAGTCTATAATTCATTTTAAGGAGTGTCCTATGGCAATAGAACGATGTGAATGGTGTTTGAAATCCCAAATTTATATTAATTACCACGATAATGAATGGGGAACCCCAATGCATAATGAGAAACAACATTTTGAATTTTTTCTCCTAGAAACCTTTCAAGCTGGACTCTCATGGCACACTATTTTACAAAAAAGAGAGGGCTTTCGTGATGCCTTTGCTCAGTTTGAAGTTGAAAAAGTGGCAGCGTTTTCAGATGATAAAGTTGAAGAACTTATGTTAAATCATAATATTATCAGAAATCGCCTTAAGATTCAAGCTGCTACTGTTAACGCGCAAAAATTTATCGAAATTCAAAAAGAATTTGGGAGTTTTGATGCTTACATCTGGGGATTTACTTCTGGAAAGCCTACTGTGAATCACTGGAAAGCTCTCTCTGAAGTGCCCGCAACTACTGTGCTCTCAGATACTATCTCAAAAGATTTGAAAAATCGGGGGTTCAAATTTATTGGTAGTACAACCATCTACGCTCATCTACAAGCAATAGGTATCGTAAATGATCATTTAATCAGCTGTTTTAGACATCCCAATAATCAAAAAAGCTCAACATAATGTTGGGCTTTTATTTTTTCACACTCCCATAAAATTTGGTTTTCGTTTCTCACAAAAAGCTTTAATTCCCTCTTGATAATCTTGACTTTCATATACTTCTTGGCGCATACGTTCTATTTTTTTCCTTAAATGCGGTGATACCTCTCCACAAGAAAGAAGCACATCTATTTCAACTTTAACCAGCTCAATATACAAGGGGGACTTTTCACAAATAGTAATTGCAATTCTCTTGGCAAACTCTAAACTCTCTTCTTTATCAACAATATGATTAACGATTCCATATTCCATAGCTTTGTGACAGTTAATAGAACTAGCGGTATATAACATTTCTTTTAAATGATGAACACCTATGATACTCAGCATACTTTTTATGCCCTCTAAAGGATACGCCAGCGTGAAATTGGCCGGGGTAATGGCAAAAAGACAATCGGGAGTTGCAATTACAATGTCTGTTAATAAAACAAGCTCAAAAGCACCGCCATATACACCGCCATTTACCACTGAAATGATTGGCTTGGAAAAGTTTTTTATTTGATTAATAACACTTCTGAAATTACTACTTTCCCCCAGAGGATCTCCAAAAATATCTTTGAAATCTTTAATACTATGGCCTGAAGAAAACATTTTACACTCTTTCGAAGCTTTTAATATTACACAGTGTGAACTGCTCTTTGAAATTTCATCAAAAATATCTGAAATTTCCGAAAGCATCTGTTTATTCAAGTAGTTATGTTTTGATGCGCAATTTAACTCGACAATAGAAATCAATCCCTCTTGATAATAATTTATCATTTCGTATTTTTTCATCGTTCCTCCAAAGTCAATAAAAAAAGGTGATTAATCACCTTTTTTTATTATTTAAGATTTTTTCTATTTTTGAATTTTGAGCAATAGTTTTCAGTTTCTGATTTAAATAATGATAAGCCATTTGGTTCAAGCCCTCTTTTAGGGATAATGAAGGCATTTACTTTCCCAAAAAAAAGTAGCAATTGATCTTTTGTCTCTACAACCTCAGTGATATTATCCCACAAAATCAACTTAGGACTCTCCTCAGATACTACATGTAGGCCTTTTTTTGTTGAGGTAATTTCAATTGGTATGTCTTTATTGCCGCGGCTTTCACTAATTTTCTTCTTAACAAGCTTCATATAACTTTTTTCAGTAATACTTTTTACAATGTGCGATATTGCGTATCCAAGTATCGCTCCAATAATAGCCGTAATAACTATAGAGGTAAATTCAAATGTTTTGGTTTTCCACCAAGTGCATACAACTGCTACCACCATAATGACAATAGTAAATAACATTCTATTTTTTTTAATCGTATTCATAACCACTTCATCACTGCCCATAAGATATTTATGATACGTTATTTGATCCTCAACTTTTAACACATACTGCAATGTAATAATTTCTTTTGCCACCGTGCACTCCTACTTTTTCTTTTTTTGATTAGGCTTTATTTTAATGTTTTTATGCGTTATCGAGGAGGTTTTCGCCGATTTGTTTTTAAAATTATTACCTTCGTTAGGCTTCTCGAACACCGCTTTAAGTATCTCCCGGTTAGTATAATAATTAGCGTGCATAAAAATATTATAAACTAAAAAAATAATACAAATAATTAGTCCATACACTGAGATTACAGGCATTTTAAATCCTTGGCTTAAAACAACTAAAAGCATAACCACACCAATCAGTGTTGCTATCCAAATATATATGTGTTCCATCAAAGTATTCCTCATTAATAGCAAAGTCGTCACTATCGCATATACAACAGCTAAAATAATAATTAAAACCATTCCAACAGTAGCTATTGTCTCAAAAAAATAGTTATAAATCATTACTGCATATACAATCATAATTATAGCCACAATATAACTTAGTCCCAGTGTAACTGGAAACATCCCTTTTATTTCCTTACTCATCATCACTCCTAATTTAACTTCAAAAATTTTTACATAAATTTCCCATTTTTTAAAAATTGATCCACATATGAAACCGTTCTTGTTTTGTAATGAATCTCTTTGTGTCCATATGGAAGTACCTTAAAGTCAGCAAGACCAATCATATACACTGAAAAAATCGAAACCAACCCGTCGTTGATACCTTCTTCATATTTTCCAATCGCTAAATTACATTTATTACCCGCTAATGCTCCAGCTTCAATTTTAAATTCAAAATGCCTCTCTTTCGCAAGCTCTGTAGTAGTTTTAAGTGATTTGACTGTCTTAAAAAGTCGTGTGAATATTTTTATTTTGCTATCCGCTTTATCAGCTAGTGTAATTCCGTGATTTGGCGTTGCAATCATAACAATTCGAGCTACATGTAGTTGATTTTCTTCGCTTTTCTCAAGATACCGTCTAATTACCAACCCACCTGTACTGTGTCCTACCATATTAACCTTTGTTCCAAAAGGAAGCTTTTCATATATTTCATTCATCTGTTTTTCAAAAATATTTTCAGCGTTCTCCACGGTTTTAAATCGTAGTGGTAAATTAGCATAATATATTTCATACCCTAACTTTGATAACTCAAGTCCAAAATACTTCATATCACTTTTAGTCTTATTATATCCATGAATTAACACAACAACGTTACTAATTTTTTCCATTTGACCACCTAAAAGTGTAATTTTTTCTTCATGCTCTCTTTAAGCTCTTCTGCCATATCATGATGGAAATAGAGGCAAAGAGCAAAAAGTCCCAGTAGGGGTATTAGCGTATATATGGAAAACGTAAAACGAAATCTCTCATAGAGATAAATTCCTACGGTTACATCAACGAAAAAGATAAGAATTTGTGCCATAATTAAATACAAGGCTCCCACTAAAAATATATTTCTAACTCCAAGACGTTTATAAAAATATATCGCTACTAAAGTAAATACATAGAAAAATATGAGTAAGGTCAGTTCAAAGGTCAGTTGAATATTAAATACCCCATCTTTCAAGTCAAGCAAGACAAAAAACAGAACTATGAGTACAAAATATTGTGTCGATATCCAATACTCTTTTCCTTTTGTGTAAAAAAGGGCAATAAGTATCCCAATCCATACTAAAGCCAGTGATATATCAGCAGGTTTAGACCAGCTAAATTGATGACTTGTGCTTATATCTGATACAAAAAACGTTAATATTAGTAAGATAAATATAATTGATGTGATTATTCCAAGTCTAAATTTTCGTTTTCGAACTCTTTCTTTATAAGATGTTTTTGCAACTGGAAACTTGTACTCTGTCTCTTTTATTAGCTCTTCTGGTACTTTAAAGTGGCAAAGTGGGCAAAACTTTTTATTTTCTTCAAGTTTAACACCACATTTTGAACAATACGACATTTTACCCCCTATTACTCTCTATTTTAACGTTTATTCCTAATTGAACGAGTTTTCTAAAAAAACGTCTTTCTATCTCTGTGTCATCACATAAACTTCCAAAAGAAATCGCCAGTATTCCTTTAGTTGCAATGAGGCCAACTTTAATTTTATTTAGATCACTTGGTGGTGGATAAAATTCAATCGTATCAATTAATTTTTCTGCTTTTAAATCAAACTTTTGTAGTCCAAGATTAGAAAACCCACTCGTATAATTTCCTTCCCCAATTCTGCTGTATAGTATGGGTAGAACGATATCCTTAATAACAAGAGGTACCAATCTATTGAAAATATTGTTACTATGTGCTATTACCTGCTTCAATTCTGAATTTAAAAATCTCTTGTGTAACCTAGATTTAAAGAAATACTTCACATAATCAATAATCTCATCAAATTCATAATATCCATATTTTGTTTCAATCGTTGGAACAAGTGAGATAAAAAAATTCCACATAGTTGCATTTGGATAGAACCTTCTAAGATCAACAGGAATATTTATTGAAACTGGACGTTTTGTCAGAAGTTTACGCTTTAAATAAGGCTGCTCTTTAATATAATCAAACACTGTTTCAAAATAGAGAGCAAGTAGAAACTCTGAAATTGTAGTTTCATATTTTAGCGCTTCGCGTTTTATCTCTTCTACTGACAAATACCCAGTAGTGACAAAGTATACTCCTTTGTTATTCTTTTTATAAGGGAAATGCATTGCTTTTTTTAATTTCTGTGATGGTAGATGAAACATTTTTATGTGATTTTTGATAAATCCATCTTCCACTTCCCTTTCATCAATTTTCAATTCAAATAATGTGCTATATTTTTCATAATTTAAATCAAAGTCAGAAATTAAATTAGCATATATCTCTAAAAGTAATTTCAGAAATGTTGTTGCGCCAATACCATCTGTAAGCCCATGCATAATTTCAAGGGATATTCTTGAGTTGTAATAGATTAGATTCAGGGGAAAAAAACCTTTATCCTTATGAGTACACGGATAAAATATTTCAAGTTCTGCTGTCCTAATTTCTTTACATTTTTCAAAATAGTTCCAAAAAAAACCTTTTTTTCTCACTACATTAAAATAAGGAAAGCGCTTCAATGTAAGTTCGAATGCACTGTTTAAACACGGTACATCTACAGAAGTGTTTAGTGTAACAGAAAATCTATAAAAAGTTGTTGTACGCTCAGAAATTACAGAACCATATAATTTCCCAGCATTCTCCATCCTGAACCACTCTCTTTTGTTCATCCATGCTCCTTATTTTGTATAGCTAATTATTAAATACGTCTTATTTCTCTCTAATATTATATCAAAAAATATGGAAAAGGACTACTCTAATTACTGAGTAGTCCTTTTCTCAAAAAAAGTTTATTGTATAATGTTGTATTTTCGTTCTGAGTTGGCTCTGTAGAATCGTTTAGAATAAAACATAGCAATTTCTAAAATTTCTTTCAACCTTACTCTTTCAAGTTGCACTAGAAAAATTGCCACTATCCGCGGTTTTTTGATTCAATACTGTAATGTGTCTGATTTTTTAAACTTTAAGTCGACTATTACACGCCAATTGTATCTCTCATTTGCTGTTTTCCCGAGAGATTCGCTCATTTTAATTTTTCCTACCATGAAACTATATTTTTATGATTTATTAGATTTTTAAAAATGAACTTGCACTACTCACTCCATTTTCGAAGAATTGCACGCACAGGGCTGCCATCACCATCTTCAATTTTTAGAGGAAGTGCAATCAACTCATAAACACCTTCTGAAACATTTTCTAAATCAAGGCCTTCTAATGCTCTCATATCGTATTTTGCAATTGCATGGTGTGCACTAAATCCAGTCTTTTCATTGTCAACACTTGGTGTATCAACACCTATCAAAACAACATCTTTAAAATAGAGATATTCAATTGCTTCACGTGAAAGAGCGACAAAGCTATTTTCAAATTTTTCTTTATTGAGTGCACTATTGGTTTTAAGTAAAATTCTTGGTGCATGAACATAGTATTGCTTTAATATCTCAACTGAAATAATACCATTCTTTAAGGATTCATCACTAATGTCTAAAACTTGCGCTTTACCAATATAAAAATTCAAACTATCATTTTCAAAGCTATTTTTACACTTCATAAAATGCGAACGCGAATCTACATGTGCCCCTAAATGCAGTGCCGTCTCAACACTAGAAAGATTTAACATGTCACCCTTTTCCATACTACTTGAAACAATTCTTTTAAAAGGTACATCTGTTGGGTATACTGCCGTTCTTTCACTGATGGTCGGTGTTATGTCAAACAGAATTTCCTGTTTACTATTTTGTAAAAAATCATGTGCATCTCTCAAAATATTCATAGCGCTCATATATGTTAAAAGCGAAATAGCTTCTTTATATGAAACCCATTTTATTTCAAGAACCTCCTCAACTTGAACTTTAATGTCATCGCTTAAAGCTTTTGCAAGAAAAAAAGTAACAGTTTTATTTGAATTTGCTTTAGGGGAATACTGTACTCTACGACTAAAGTCAGGCATTAAATCAACTTTCAATCCAGTTTCTTCATAAATTTCCCTTTTGGCCGCAGTAATATTTGATTCTCCTTCCTCTAAATGTCCTTTTGGAAAATCCCAATGCCCACCATTTTTATGTATTATGACTAAATATACAATAATAGTTTTTAAACGATATACTACTGCTCCTGCAGAATACTCTATTTTCATCAATTCCCCTATTTAATTTCAATTTCTATTACTGGCTCAACTACTACCTCTTTCTTATTTATGGTTACAGTTAAAAGTCCATTTTTATACTCCGCACCAACACTTTTTTCATCTCCTAAAAGTGGCATCGGAATAACTTTGAAAAACTTACCATAATCTCTTTCTTCAAAATAAATTTCTTGAATCGTATTTTGAGCTTTTTTCTCGCCTCTAATCGTGATGCTCTCTTTTCCTAGTGTTAATGCAATATCTTCTTTTTCAACACCAGAAAGCTCAATTTCAATAACAAATCCTTTTTCAGTTTCATACATATCCATTGCAGGTTCAAAACCCGTTTCTACTCCAGAACACGCCTTCTTTGAAATGGAATTTTGAATTTTTTGAGAAACAGCATTTACTTTTTCCTCTAACTGTCCTCTAACTTCTTCAATATGTCCCTTAACACCTTCTAAATGCTCTTTTAAATGTGATGTAATATTTTTCACGTTTCCTCCTACTAAAATTTTATATTATATGCAAACCAAACAAGACTAAAATCACGATCCCAAGTCCAATTCGGTAATACCCAAATCCTTTAAAACTGTTGTTTTTAATAAAACCCATAAATGCTGATATAACAATAAGAGCAACCACAAATGAAACAATAAACCCAATAGCTAAAAGTCCTAATTCAGGATGTGAGAATTTAGCCCCATGTTTCAAAACCGTATACCCCGAAGCTAAAATCATCGTTGGAATAGCTAGAAAAAAAGAAAATTCTGCAGCCACTTCACGACTTCCTCCTAAAAGCATCCCCCCGATAATTGTACTTGCGGATCGTGAAGTCCCAGGAATCATCGCAAAACACTGTATCCAACCAATAGCAAAAGCTTTTCCAAGTGATAAATCTCTTAATTTTACAATTTTAACTTCTCGCTTCTTTCCTTCAAGTACGATTAATACAACTCCCCCAATAATCAGCATAATGGCTACAACAATCGAGTTAAAAAGATAGTGTTCAATTATATTGCCAAAAAGTAGTCCTAAAATTATGGCTGGAATAACAGCTACAATTATTTTAGACCAAAGTGAGATAAATGTTCCCTCTTTTTCATTTATAATAGGGTTTTTTCTAGGAATGAGTTTTTTCCAAAAATACACAATTACTGAAAGAATCGCCCCCAATTGAATCACAACATCAAATGACTCTGTAAAATTCGTTCCAAAATGTACCCAATGGTTCACAATAATCAAATGCCCTGTTGATGATATGGGCAAAAATTCTGTTACCCCCTCAACTATTCCAAGAATTACTGCGTAAATGATATGTATAATTACCATATTCTATCTCCCAAAAAATATTCTTTTACCTATTATTTATTATAGGACATTTCAAGAAAAAAGTAAACTGTTTGAAATTATTTGAAAAATATTCTATAATATAATAAATGAAAATTTTAGGAGCGCAAATGAATTCATATTCTGTACATATTTTTGACTTAGATGGTGTAATCTATCTTGGAAATACCGCTATTCCTCATGCAATTGAGTACCTGAACCATCTCTCAATAAAAGGCGATAAAGTCTATTTTTTTACCAACAATTCTTCCAAAACACGACTTTCTGTGGCCGAAAAAATTTCAA
Organism: Fusobacteriota bacterium; assembly: GCA_026387965.1. Taxonomy (GTDB): domain Bacteria; phylum Fusobacteriota; class Fusobacteriia; order JAPLKR01; family JAPLKR01; genus JAPLKR01. Next base: position 18,204 of record JAPLKR010000025.1, read on the forward strand.
AACTCGGATATACCACAAATGAAGAACAAATTATTAGCAGCTCATCCATTGCGAATGAGTATTTTGCAACTAAAAACTATAAAAGTGCATTTTTATTTGGAGAGCTTGGCGCACGCAATGCTCTTTTTGACAATGGAATTCAAATCATTAACGACTCAATACCACTCGAAACCATTTTAGATAATGATTCTATAAAATGTGACATTGTGCTGGCTGGAATTTTTCGAACTGCAACTTACTCGCATGTTGCCGCCGCATCTCTCCTTTTACAGCGCGGCGCAAAATTCATTGTAACAAATACTGACCCTTCTATTCCAATCGAACGTGGACTATTCCCAGGGGCTGGTGCTATGATTAAAGCTATTGAAACGGCGTCTGGTATTGTCCCTGAAATCATATTTGGAAAGCCTAGTCCTATCGGAATTTTGAGCCTCATTAGTAATTTAAATCTTCCAGAAACGAATTTCATTATGTATGGAGACAGAATGGATACTGATATCCTATGTGGGTATAATGCAAACATTAGTACCGCGCTGATGCTCACTGGCGCTATGACACGCGAAGATGCTAATTCTTATCCCTTTAAACCAACATATATCTACAATAATTTTTTAGAGTGTATGCAATAATTTAGATTTCACGAAAATACCTTCTGTGTTGAAGTTTCAGTGCATGAAATTGCTTGTAACCTCATCAAGAAGGTTTTTTTATCTAGTCACTTGATTGATTATTGGCAAAATAATTTGAGATGTATTATACCCGACTGTGGCATTTTCACTACCCTCTGCTTGCTCAAACCCTATCAAGAAGGCTGAAGTATTCACTACATTATTTTGAGACACATACACTGTAAGTGACGTAGAACGAAATGCCACTGCAGATGAATTTCCACCATCTATTCCTATAATTCCTTTTCCTCCGGTATCATCTGGTGTCTTATTTCCTAAGCTATTACCTTTAAGAGTCACAGTCCCTAATATATCTGCAAAATTAGAAGCTCCAGCATAAAAAATTATAAAATTATTACTGAGTGGCACTGAGGGACCCATCACTGTATTATTTTCAAATATTAGATTAAACTGCCCTGTTGCTCCGCTCCAATTATCTTGATTATAAAATTGAAAATATGGACCCGTTATAACACTATTTCCGGTTATAGTTAAGGTTCCAGTATATTTTTCAGTCGTATTATACCCAGAATTTGTTGAAGTTAAATATATAAACCTTGGGTGAATTCCATTTATACTGCTGTTTATTAAACTATTACCACTAATATTACAGTTTCCAGATACAGCATATATACCCATAGGGTAAAACTTTTGATTTGATAAAGTTGAGGTATATTCAAACGTATTTTTCGAGATATTCCAACTCCCCGCACGCATTACAATTCCAAATTCTACAATACCTATAGTGCAATTATTGATATTTATATTCGTCAACAAGTCCCCCGAATTATTTGGATTGGAAACTACTATTGCTGATTCTACTGATGTATTTGTCGATTTCCGATTCAAAATTGTTAGTTTAGAAAGTTGTACATTGCTCATTATAATATTAAATATTTGAATGGGATCACTTGCTGTCCCGGCCGTTTCAAATATAACACCATTTTGCGTCTCTCCAACGATATTTACTGGTTTTGAAACCACAATAGTAGAATTTACAGTATATGTCCCATTATATACTAAAATATTTGAACCACTTACCACTTGAGAGCTCGCTAGCGCTTCTTGAAGTGTTGCAAAATCACCCCCGCTACCAACGGTCCAATATTTAATTGATTGTTGAGTATTTGCTGACTTCATACATCCAAAAAGTCCGATAATAATTACAATAACCACTGTAGTAATAATAATTTTTTTCATTTCATTCCCCTTTTTCTGTATTTTGGTATGCTGAAACACACAAGTCAAGTCAAATAAAGTAAAATGGCCTATGCATTTATACCTTGAACGGGATTTTTCACAATAATTATTTCAATTTTTATTATTTAACTTTTTGAAAAAATATAGCCCATTTGAATAAAGGATAAACCTAAAATAAATGGCCCTGCAATTGATAAAACCACCGAAGCAAAGGTTACACCAGAAAAAAAGAGTATTACCCCATATAGTGCAAATAGCTTTCTATACGAATTCCCCACTTTTGATTTAGCAAATTTAACCATTTTAACACCTAAAATCACTAGAACAACACCAAAATATATCGAGACACATACAAGTATCATTGCCACTGTTAACATGCCTAAATCATACCTATACAGTGAACGTATTATTAAAATCATTACAACCGTTGCCACATAGCCAACCACCATTAATGTTATCCAAAAAGTCATATCTACTTGATAATTTTTCTTAATACTCTTATTAAACCTAAACATGAAGAAAATAAAAAGCCCTAATATCACAACATCTACCATTCCTGTGATTATAGTATATACAATTGGCGCAAAAATCATGTAATTGCTCATGAACAATAATGCTGTTGGATAAGCAATCATAATAATCCCAAATATATAATTTGTTACAGAATATTTTAGCAAATCCATAATAACTCCTAACTTCCAATATATTTTTGAAATTTTTTGGTTTTGAGTAGTGCGAAAAAAATATGAAGGTAAAAATTAGCCCATTTCCCTTTTCTTTTAAGACTTGCAAGCCCTTTTTCTTGCCTTTTTTTAAATTCTAAGATCTTTTCAATTTCGTTTTTTTTTGAAACCCCCTCTATAATTTCACGTCCTACGATACTACCACTTTCAAGTGCGTAACCAATGCCTTCTCCCGTAGTAAGCGAGGTGAATCCTGCAGCATCACCTATCAAATAGATTTGTTTAAACTTGTAACCCAGATATTCACAATTGATTGGTGCTCCATAGAGCTTCAAGGAAGAAATATCTATATGGGAATAATTTTTTTTCATATATTCATGTAATTGAGCTCTCGCTTTTTCATGAGATAAATATTCCAGTTCATAATATATTCCTACAGTAACTTTATTAATTTGAGGAAATTCCCAAATATAACCAACACCATAATTTTTACAATCAAAATTCCATATAAGTTCACTTCTTTTTTCTTCAATTTCATAATATTGACCATAACTCATGAGACTCTTTAGTTTTAAATACCTTCTAACTCTTGAATTACTTCCATCAGCTCCAACGAGTATGTCATAGTTGTATACACCTTTTGTTGTTTCGATATTTCTATCTGAAATTTCAATAACTTTTTCACCTTTTATAAAGGTGAAATTTTCACTTTGCTCAAGTTCTTTTTTTTGAAATTCTCCTAAATCTTTTCTGTTCATAATATAAATTGGACTCGAAAGAACCAGTTTTCTTCTAATTTTTCCAATTTTCACAACTTGTTTTTGAAATGCTAGTGCTCTACTGCTTTTTGAAAGGTCTACAACGCTGTTTTGCCCTGTAACCCCTCCAGCACAAATTTTTGGGCCAATAATTTCATTTTTTTCAATAATGAGAACTTTTTTATGACTATTTTTTAGCTCTTTTGCGCAAGCAAGCCCCGCTGGTCCTGCCCCCAAAATAATAACATCAAAATGCGTTTCCATATTTCTCCTATTTTATCTTAAATCTATAGGGCTGCTTCATTAAATATTCCTTAAAAACTGTAATAGATGATCGAATTACCCCTCTGTGCGGTCGCTTCTCAAGATGCCCATGATAATTCATATGAATTTTTCCATCCTTTGAAGTAATAATCGTATTAAATATATCTTGTAGTGTACTTGACGGCGAAGTAACTTCTAAGTAATTTCCTAGCTCACTAAAATGGTGTGCATCACTTCCCACCGCGATAAATTTTAAGTTGTGAATGTGATAGTCATATTCGGGAACCACCATACTTTTTTGCAACTTAAAACGATGTTTTTTTGACACTTTTCTTGAAATTATTTGGGCATTATCAAGTTGATGTAAAAATTTAATAACATGTTGCATCCCACCAACGCTCACAATTTCAAGAGACCCAAGCCGCTTCACATAATATTGAAATTTTTCATACCCAAGGTTCTTAATAATGCCTGTCTTACTTGGAACATATGGATGCGTGACAAATCCATATATATCTTCATGCGTTTCGATGAAGGCAATCGCCTCTTCATACGTCAAATTATAGGGGGTTAATTCAGGATAGTCATAGATTGAATCACTCCTAGAAAACATAATCAGATCAACACCCTCTGAAGTGAGATACTCAAGTCCTGGAAAACAATACATCTCTTCTGGTTGAGTGCTTTTCATTATTTCATACGCACGTTTAGGATTTTTATATACATGCTCTGTAACAAGGAGTGTATTAACCCCTACTTCCCTAAAAGTTTCCCACCATTTATGTGCCATTTCTATAGCTTTTGTCTCATCTGTTTTTAAATTAGGATGAAAATGGTAGTCTACTCTCAACTCCATTAATTCTCTAAATTTCATTTCCATTACTGCCACACTTTCTGACATTTATTTATATTATAGCAAACCACACTGAAATTGTGGAGAAAATTCTATATTTTAATAAATAATTTTTATTATCCCAATTTCAATTTTTTTGATATAATAGTGTTATAATATATTTTTAGGAGGTACTATGCGATTTGCACATGTTATGATTAGAGTTAACAATTTAGATGAAAGTATTGAGTTTTATTCCACTGTTCTAGGAATGAAACTTCAAGATGTTGTGGTCAATGATGAGTATCAATACACCATCGCATTTTTAGGATATGGTGATGATCGACACAAAGAAACATGCCTTGAACTAACTTACAACTGGGGAAAGTCGAGCTATGAAATAGGGACGGCATTTGGCCATCTTGCCATTGCTGTAGTGGATGTTTACAAAGCTTGTGAAGAGGTCTCTGCAAAAGGAGGAAGTGTCACACGCCCTGCTGGTCCTTTAAAAGGAAAGCCTGATTCTATTATTGCCTTTATTAAAGACCCAAATGGATATCAAATTGAGCTTGTTACACAAAAATAGATGTTTAATATTACCTATTTATCTGCTTTCATCGCAGGTATTTTAAGTTTTATTTCTCCTTGTATCCTACCTTTACTACCAATGTATCTTGCTTTTTTTGCACGCTATGAAAAGAAAAACAAGTTCACGTTAATTTTAAATATCATCGCTTTTATCTTAGGTTTTGGAACTATCTTTATCCTAATGGGCCTTACTTCTGCAATGCTGATTAACCAATTTATATCATTTAAACTATATATTCGAATCATTGGATCCCTTATTATGATGGTCATGGGTCTATATATTTTGGGCGTATTGAAAATCCGCATTCTTTCTAAGGAAAAACGCTTTCATCCTATATTTAAAAAATCCACTTGGCTGGTTTATCTTATTGTAGGAATGACCTTTGCTGCAGGATGGACTCCCTGTATCGGTCCCATTCTTGCCTCTATTCTCTTTATGGCGGGTATGCAAGGTGATATCTTTCATAGTTTAATGCTTCTGATATTTTACACTCTTGGGCTTGCCATTCCTTTTATACTGATTGGGATTTTTGAGCAGTGGATGATGAATTTCTTAAAACGCTCACGCATTATACTTTTTTTTATTTATAAACTTGCCGGAATTGTTTTAATTATTATGGCATTTATTTTACTTCTCAAAGGTTATTAATCAGGAGGTATCTATGAAAAAAATTTTATTAGTCTTAGTAGCCCTATTTTTAGTGCTACTTGCATTTGCCGAGACAACTTCAAGCACACCTAACCAAAAGGCATCAACTATTCGATGGCAGCCCTATTCTCAAGCTTTTGCCCAAGCACAAAAACAAAATAAACTTGTCTATGTATATATTGGTAGCGACACGTGTTACTATTGTAAAAAAATGGAACAGGAGACTTTTACTGACAAGAATGTTATCTCCGTGCTAAATAATAACTATATTGCAACAGAGATCAACATAGATAAAAATCCCTCGCTAGCTTCACAATTTAATGTACAAGGAACTCCTGTTTCTGTTTTTATCACACCGAATCAAAAAATAATAGGACAAATCCCAGGATACCTTCCTTCAAAGGATTTTATCAGTGCACTTAACTATGTTACTAAAAAGTATACGCCATAAAAAAAGGTCTGAAGCATGTGTTTCAGACCTTTTTTATTTTATATCAATAAGTAAAAATTCTGTTTTTCCTCCACCCGTTCTGTAAGGTGAGTAGGAAGTGTCAAATCCTGAAGATACAATGATATCTGTATTTTTAATACGTTTATATCCATAGCATGGGCGATAAATGAATTTGTAAAATAGACTGAGGGGGAAAAGTTGTCCTCCATGAGTATGTCCAGAAATTTGTAGTTGAATATTTTCTTGAGTACTTTCTTTTGTAAGTGGGCGATGTTCAAGTAGAATTTTTATCGGTGTTCTAACAACCGTCAACATCTCTTCTAAACTTTTTCTGTCTCTTTGGCACACATCAGTACGTCCTAAGAAAGATATGTCATCATTGATCTCTAAGACTTCATCAAGTAAAAGTTGTATCCCGCTATTTTGAAGAAACTTCATATTCTCATCAATATCCCCATAAAACTCATGATTTCCTAGTATTCCGTATACGCCTAAAGGCGCATCAATTTTTTTCAATACATTTTGAATTTCAGGCTTCACACTACTTGCAAAAGCATCAATTACATCTCCAACAAATACTACTATTTCAGGGTTTTGCTTATTAATACTTGATACTAGTTTTTCCACTCTTGAAGCTTTGGTTTGTACATTCAAATGTACATCTGTTACGGCTACAAACCTAAAGGGTACCCTTGAACCATAATTAAATTCTCTTTTAAAAATGAAAATGTTTCGGTATATCAAGTGAGCTCTTAAACTATAAATTGCATAAAATACGACAAATATTATGGTAAGTAGCAATATGTTCTTTTCTATGAAAGCATTGATATTCACAACAAAATGTAGCAGTAAAACCATTAAAAATAAAAAAAGTAGCAACATATACATCATAACAAAATGTCCAGAAACTTTCATAATATATTTTTTTAAATGGTATTCATTGTGTTCTGTAATTAAAAGTATTATGAGTAGCAAAAATAAAAATTCAAAAATATTTTTTAATTGATAATTATAAAACTTCTCAAGATAGTGCGTTATGTATAACGTTGGTAAACAATATAGAACTAATAATATTATTCTTTGCATTCAAACCTCTATTAATTATTTTCTCATCTAGTATTATACCACAAAAATAAAAATGAGAGTAGTTTTTTCTACTCTCATTTTCTTAAAACCGTGTATATTTAATTTTACCTAAATATTCTTTTACTTTTTCATAACTCGGAAATTGTGTCCCATCAAGTGTTACGGTTGCGGCCCCTGTTGCTGCCGCCAAAACTGCCATTTGGTCAATTTCATACCCATTAGCTTTAGCAAAAGCAATTGCTGCTACCATAGCATCTCCTGCACCCACCGTACTTTGAACTTCTACATTTAACCCTTCTACTTTCAATGCAAAATTTTTATCGATAAAATATGACCCTTTTTCACGATTAGAGATCACTACAAGTTCAATGCCTTTTTGAATCAATTTTCTGCCATAAAAAATAATCTCTTCATCATCATTGGTATCAATTTCAACATCAAAATGCCTTTGCAACTCATAAAGATTAGGCTTTATAATATTTGGAAGCCCTTTTATGCCTTCATCGAATGCTGGGCCCGAGCTATCTAGGATAACAAATTTGCTTTGTGATTTTAATAGGGATACTAATTCAAAATAAATTTTTGGGGATACGCCCTTTGGAATGCTTCCAGAAATAATATGGATTGAATTAGGACTTTTTTTCAATATTTCAATTAAATTCTTAATATCCTCCTCTGAAGGGGTAGGCCCTATTTCATTTAATTCGGTAATCAATTTTGATGTTTCGTCAACAATTTTAACATTAGTGCGCGTCTCTCCATCAATTTCTACAAAATAGTTTTGAATTCCATTTTTTTCTAAATCATAGACTATTTTCATTCCACGGGTACCAGCAATAAAGCCCGTAGCCCTTGAATCCATTCCAAAATTCTTCAACATTTTAGATACATTGAGTCCTTTTCCACCCACGTCCTCTCTCGAATGCGAGACAATATTTAACTCGCCCGGAATAAATTTATGTGTTGTAAGTGTTTTATCTACAGCTGGGTTTAGTGTAATGGTTGTAATCATTTTCACCTCTCAAATAAAGTATTTATTTTATAAACATTTTATCATCATTATTGACATGTGTCAACAGATGATATTAATTTTCAATAATTTTCTGGAAAGAGTTCTCTTTCTAGGGCTTCAATTACAATATGAAGAATCATCATGTGTACTTCTTGAATTCTATCAGAAGTTTTACCCTCTACAATAAATTCATAATCACACAGACCTTTGATTTTTCCACCATCTTTACCTAAAACCCCAACGGTTGACATTCTCAAAGATTTAGCCTTTTTGATAGCTAGTTCAATATTTTTAGAATTCCCACTGGTAGAAATTCCTATAAACATATCTCCTTCACGACCATAAGCTTCAACTCCACGCTCAAAAATAGCATCAAATCCAAAATCATTTCCCACGCAAGTGATGTGTGATGCATCTGCTAAAGCAAGAGCCCCGAGTGCTTTTCTATTCCCTCTAAATCTCCCAGTTAACTCTTCTGCAAAGTGCATAGCATCGCAACAGCTTCCGCCATTTCCTGCAATAAGAATTTTCCCACCTAATTTATAAATTTCAACCATAGACTTTGCCAATTTAGCAATTTCGTGGAAATTTTTTTCATTTTCAATAAAGTTTTTCAAAATAAGCTCCTCTTCTAAAAACGAAGCTTTAATTTCATTAAACATCAAAATCCTCCTTTATTTAAACTATTATATACATTATACTCTCTATTTTTGAACATTTCAAGGCAACAACGGTATTTTGGTCAATTTGTTAGGTTTTAACATGCCGCTTTTGAAACTGATTTAAAAACTCTATCTTTGAACTGCTCCAAATTGGTGCAATCAAACATCTTTTGTCGGGATCACTGCTCAATCGGTGTACCACTATATCGGCTTCTATTGTTTCTATACTTTGAATAAGAATTTTCATGTAGTGCTCTTCACTCAAGAGTTCAAAAGGTGAACTCTCATACAAAGTGGCAAGTGCCGTTCCTTTTGCTACATAAAAATGGTGAAATTTCACCCCCCATATTTTTTGTGAATTGAGAAAACGAACGCTCTCAAGCATCTCCTCTCTGCTCTCTCCTGGTATCCCAAAAATCAAGTGGGCCACTACCTCTATTCCCCTAGTTTTTAAACTATTTACAGCCCATTTAAATATTTCGATAGAGTACCCTATTTCAAGCCACTCTCTACTTTTAGTGTGGATGCTTTGAAGCCCAATCTCAATGTAAACAAATATCTTTTTACTTAGTTCTTCAAGTACGCCTAAAATATCTTCATGAATACAATCAGCTCGTGTTCCAATTGAAATCGCTACAATCTCTTCAAATTCGAGCAAACTCACATAACTGCTTTCAAGATATGCAACATCACCATAGGTATTAGAAAAGTTTTGAAAGTAGGCTACAAATTTTTTAGCCTTAGGATGTTTTCGCTTCACTCTCTTGATTTGGAGTTGTACTTGCTCGTGAAGAGTCCCACAGTTTAAAAAATCTCCACTCCCATTTTCACTACAAAATATACACCCCTTAGTTGAGAGCGTCCCATCACGATTAGGACACGTTGCATATAGAGTAAGAGACAATTTATGAACTTTTTCTCCAAATCTCTCTTTAAAAAAGCTGTTCAAATCCAAATATCCCTTATCCATTATACCCACTCACTTATAAAATTATCTAAAAATTGGCGTAAAAAGGCATCCTTCTCTATTGCTAATGCTCGCCCACTTTCACTGTTCATCAGCGTCTTAACTTTTAATAGTTTTTCATAAAAATGATTAATAGTTGTTCCTTCAACTGCTTTAATATAAGCTAAATACGACTCTTCACTCTCAAATTTTTGTGGAAGCTTTTTAGGATTGTGCATCTCTTCTCCAAAATGTCCCGCATAATAAAAAGCCCGTGCTATCCCTATTGCTCCAATGCTATCGAGTCTATCTGAATCTTGAACAATTTTACCCTCCAGAGTTCTGAGTGGCTTAGAATGCCCTCCTTTAAATGAGATATTTTCAAGATCGAAAATGATCTCTTCACACTCTGAAATGCTAAATTTTGTTGATATTAGTTCTAAAACTTCTCTCTTAGCACGCTCTTTTTGCTCTACAAATTTATAGTCAAGTGCTTCATGTAGCCATGCCATCACTGCAATTTTATTAATGCTTCCACCTTCTTTTTTAGCAAGTTTTCTAGAGAGTAGTTCGACCCTTTGTATATGGTCAAGACCATGACCACTTTTGTCACTTTGCATTTTACTTGTTGCATAGTGAATAATCTTTTTCATATTAAACTCCTCATACCTAAAAATTAAACCACACACATGGATGACACTTAAAAACTCTATTGCAAAATAGAAAAGCGAAATATTTTTACCAACATATTTTTGTAAGATTTGTTAAAATTTAGTCCGTGTCGAAAAAATATTATCTTAACCTTTTAATATTTTTAAATGCCCAAGTAGAAGCTTTTTTTCATTCATCTTAGGGTTTTTCCAAACGTACTCCACACACGCCTGAAGTGCTTCTCCTATCTCTTTTCCTTGATATGTTTCAACTAAATCACTTCCTGTTAGCGCTAGATCAAAAAGTGTTATTGGCTCTTTCTTCATCAGAATATCCTCAATCATATCCTCAATTTCACAAAACAGTTTGAAACAGTGAGGCTTTGATTTTCCATAGACGTCTGCTCTAAAAAGATGAAGTAAATTACGATATTTTTCTAGAGATAACTCAGAGATTGCCCTTTTGATATCCACTCTCTGATAAGCTCTCCACGACGAGTGATATCTAATATACTCCATACTCTCTTTAGCCACTACATTACTTACTTTAAGGCGCGCAAATATTACTTCACTCATTTTTGCACTTAACTCGGCATGTCCCGAGTATTTTGCAAATCCATCCTCTCTCATCACCTGACAATGGGGCTTTGAAATATCGTGAAGCAGTGCAGAGAGTCGAAGCGGCAAATGCACTGGGGTATGCTCTACAACGGCAAAAATATGTTCGTGAAGTTCATAACATTGGTGTTTTGCACGCTGATTAAATCCTATACAAGCATTAAATTCTGGAATTATAATGGATAAAACACCGCTTTCACATAGTAGTTCTAACCCTCTTCTCACATTATTACTGAGTAGTATCTTAAAAAACTCAATAGCAACCCTTTCGCTTGAAAGGGTTGCTATCCCCTCTTTTAATACTTTCATCGCTTCAAGGGTATTCTCTTCAATCTCAAATTTCAACTCCGTAGCATGACGTAGACCTCTAAGTATTCGTAAATAATCCTCTTGAAAACGGAGTTTTGGTTCTCCTACTGCCACAATTTTCCCCTCAAGCAAAGCACTCACACCTTGATATGGGTCCACGAGTCCCTCTTTTAAGTTGTAGGCAAAAGCATTCATGGTAAAATCTCTACGAGATAAATCTTCAACAATATCACTTACAAACTCAATATTCTTAGGATGTCTCCCATCTAATATTCCCCACTCTTTCCTATATCTAGCTATATCAAAGAGATAATCCCCCATTTTTATTTGAACAATTTCGAAGGATTTTCCTACAATAATTGGATGATACGCTTCAAATATTTCACATATTTCAGCGCTTGAAAGAGTGGTTGCAAAATCATAATCCCTAGGTGAAATATTTAAAAGTAAATCTCTGACACTTCCTCCCACCACATACCCCGTGCCCTTTAAATTAAGTTTTTCGAGTACGTACTCAACTTCAGATGGCAAAACTATCCTCTCAAGCTTTGAGTATAAACAACCGCAATAATCTTGTCGATATACATTATACTCTTTTGAGAGTTCTACACTCGCTCTAAATCCGTTTTGTTTTTTAAAATCCGCTACGAGAAATTTCACCCCGTAAATCTTTTCAAAATGCCGCCCCAATTCATTAATCCATTTAGAATTTTTATGAGGACTTACCGAAATAGATGTTGAAAAGTACTCATACCCACGTGCCTTCGCTTTTTTCGCGCTCTCTCGAAGTCGAATAGCAAAGCACCTCTTACAGCGGGGTCCACCCTCTCTCTCTTCACTATGGATACGTGTAATTTGATTAAACTCTTTTGGGTCGAAGGGGGCTACTATGACATTTTCCTTATATCCCCTTCCTTTAACATACTTTTCAACTGCTTCAGAGCGAAGAGAATACTCGCTTTTCGGAAAAATATTCGGATTATAAAAAAATAGTGTCACATCAAAAAGTTCTCTTAATTTTTCTAGCACTGAGGTTGAACAAGGCGCACAACATACATGTAGAAGCAGTTTGGGTTTGCTCTCTAACCTCTTTATCGATCCCATCGTTTCTATATATTCTTGATAATCATTTACCATTGTTATCTCCTAATACTCAACTTTATACTTATCTAAAAAGTGTAAAAAGAGCTTCAATTCACGCGCCGACTCCTTTTCACTGCAATAAACCACCTGATAACCTACTTGATACTCCTTTAAATCCACCAACGATTTCAGCTCTCCAAGAGCAATTTCTCGTGCTACACAGTGAAATGGAAGTATCGCAAATCCGAGTCCTTCTTTCACGAGATTTTTGACTGTTTCAATGCTTCCTTTTACTACCATTTTCTTATTTAGATGAATTTTATGTTCTACTTCAATGTAACTTTTACATTTATCTTGAAGAATACTGTCATCTCGACCTATTAAAGTAAATGCTTCTAGCTTTTTCAGATCATCAATCTCATTTTTAGAAACTAAAACATAAGGGTAATCAGCTATTTTTTTTACTGTAAGTATTGGGTTTGAAATCGTAAATTCTCCCATAAGTAAAATATCAATTTCTCCAAATAGAAGCATTTTTATCGCAATATCTCTTTCCAACACATGAATTTCAAACTCTATCTGTTGATGCTTTCTAGAAAATTCACTAATGAGTTTAGGCAAAATGGGTTCCCCTACCATATGTGTTGCTCCAACAATGATTTTGGCATGATTATTTTTTATCACACGTTCAATTTCATCTTCTGCACGGCTTACTTTTTCAAATATTTCGCGCGCTAGAGTGAATAGTCTTTCCCCTGTATACGTCAGTTGAATTTGCTTTGCCTCGCGGTTGATAAGTTGGGTCTTCAGTTCGCCTTCAAGTTTTTTAATTTGTATTGAAACTGCAGATTGATTAATAAAAAGCTTCTCTCCAGCTTTTGTAAAACTCTTCTCTTTAGCCACTTCATAGAATATTTTTAAATAGTGCAGATCCATAATACTCCTTAAGTTATAATATTTACCACAGGAACACAAAGTACAGTGACTCTCAATATTCAGAATTTTATGGTCTTCAAATTGATTATATTTTCCTAACCTTATTATACCATATATTTTATATATGGCACTTAGAAAAACTATATATTTGCTTTATCTTTTCATAAGATTTATACTAATTTTATAGTAAATATATAAAACTATATCAAGAATTTAAAGGAGGAGACTATGCAAAAAATTAGAGGCTCTCGTTTATATCTACTTTTTATGATGTTTTTTGGACTTGGCTATGTAGCACTTGCTGATAGTCCGGAAGTGCTCACTGCTGAAGTTGTACAAACCAATTTAGATTACACATGGACTCTTATCGCAGCTGCTATGGTATTTTTTATGCAAGCGGGATTTGCAATGCTAGAGATAGGATTTACAAGAGTAAAAAATGCAGGAAATGCTGTAATGAAAAATGTCATGGATTTTTGTGTTGGAATGCTCGTATACTCCGCGGTTGGCTATGCCTTTATGTTTGGAACGGGCGGCGTTATTGGAAGCTCAAACTTTTTTCTTGATGGACTCACTGGTTGGGATTGGACTTTTTTCCTTTTTCAGGCGATGTTTGCTGCCACTGCTGCTACCATTATGGCCGGGGCAATTGCTGAGAGAACTAAATTTTCAAGCTATCTTGTAGCAAGTATTGTTCTTACCGCCATTATTTATCCTCTCTATGGGCATTGGGTTTGGGCAAATGGAGGTTGGCTAAAAGCGTTAGGTTTTACTGATTTTGCTGGTTCTGCTGTTGTACACTCGGTTGGAGGGTGGTTTGCGCTTGCTGGAGCAATTATGGTCGGACCGCGAATTGGAAAATTTGTATGCAAAAGAGCTACGGCTATCCCAGGCCACAATATTCCCATGGCGGCACTTGGCGTATTCATACTCTTTTTTGGATGGTTTGGATTTAACGCTGGAAGTGTGACAAAAGGAATTTCTGATATTGGCCCCATTGCAGTTAATACCTGTATTGCAGGCTCTGCCGGTGGCGTTGCAGCAATGATTTTCTCCTATTATATCTTTAAAAAAATGGATATTGGAATGACTTTAAATGGTATCCTTGCTGGACTAGTAGCGATTACAGCTGGATGTGCTAGCATGCCAACTTGGGCAGCTTTTGTGGTAGGAATTATTGGAGGAGTCTTAGTTGTCTCTTCTGTTTTATTTTTTGATAGAATCGGTGTAGATGACGCAGTAGGTGCCGTCTCTGTTCATGGTGTAACCGGAACTTGGGGAACCCTCGCTGCAGGAATATTTTTCTCTGACCGTATGTTTGATTTTCACGTAATTGGAATTCAAATTCTAGGAAGTGTTGTGGCATTCATAATGGGGTTTGGTGGCGGTTTAATCATTCTTTATATCTTAAAAAAAACTATGGGACTTCGTGTAAGAAGAGAAGAAGAACTAGAAGGATTAGATATGGCAGAACATGGAAGTGTTGCTTATCCTGAATTTCAACCCAAAAGCGAACTCAGCATTATTTTAAGTGTGAAAAAATAGATTTACTACCCATTTGGAGGTGTGAAATGAAAAAAATAGAGGCAATTATTCGCCCAAGTGTTATCCATGCAATCAAAGAAGCTCTTGTGGCAGAAAATATTTTAGGCATGACGCTTACTGAAGTAAGGGGCTTTGGTAAACAAAAAGGTCATACTGAACTTTTTCGGGGGATTGAATTTCAAGTGGAATTTGTAAATAAAGTAAAAGTTGAAATTATTGTGAGTGATGATAAGCTAGAAAGGGTTATCTTTATTTTTCTCACACATGCACGTACGGGAAAAGTAGGTGATGGAAAAATTTTCATCTATCCTGTTGATGATGTCATCCGTGTGAGAACTGGAGAGCGTGGAGATAGTGCTATTTAACTTCTTTCTTCTATAAAAAACTGAGTGAACTCTTATTGAGCACACTCAGTTTTTATTTGAAATTATTTCCAGCTCGGAGGGTGATATCCTGCTGGAACACTCTCTTTTTCCCAATAGGCTTTGGTTAATGAATAGTGAACCGGGGACCCAAAATATTCTAAAAATCCATGGCCAGAGTGCCCTGAAAGCATATAATCGGGAAGTACACTCATATCGAGTGTAACACCTTCTATCTCTGATTTTGAAAATTTACCAAAACTTTGAAGCCACATAGCTGTTTGAGCGAGTGAAACCTTAACGATATAGCTCCCACCCTCTTTTTCACGCTTAATAAGTGCCGCTAACGTCCCAACTGCTGCAAGATAACCTGTAATATAGTCATTTGGGAAAGTTGGAAGCATTGCAGGTACCCCATTTTCACCTTGTTCGATATCAAGACCTGTTGCCGTTTGAGCTAACTGCTCCCATCCTGGAAAATATTTCCACGGTCCATGATGACCATAACAGTTGATAGAAATATAGATTATCCCTTTTCCTTGCTTTGAGAGACGATTTGCAATATCTTGAGCGCCAAACCCATATTTATCAAATGTTTTTGGTCTAAAACTCTCTGAAAAAATATCTGCCCCCTCCTCTATGAGTTTCCACATAGTGTTTTTACCCCGCTCATCTCTCAGATCGATCATTGTATTTCTCTTCCCTTGGCTTGTATCCATAAGAAAGGGAAGTATATAAGGAACATGGGGAGGGTTAATTCTCATAACATTTGCGCCTTGCTCAGCAAGCATCATCCCGCAGGTTGGTCCAGCAAGTACATGGGTTAGATCAAGCATCTTAACACCACTTAAGGGTCGAAGTTCCCCCTCTTCTTGCGCAGTAAAAGGCTGTGGATTCCCATCTGCAATTTTCTCAATTTCTATAGGCATTAATAGGCCATCTTTCATGTGTGTTTCTTGAAGCACTTTGCCCTGTTCTGTTTTATCCCACTCCTCACGGGTTCGACATACCACACAACACAGATGTGCATTTTGCACTGTTTTTTCAAGTTCAAAAGCGTCCCACTCTTTTACTGCATGTGCAATATCCTCATGGTTGTCTGCACATTGTAAAATTTTCAAAAGTCCTCTTCGGAGCTTTGGAAATCCCCCATTAATAAAGACCCATTTCCCCCCTTTAGCTTCATAAAGTCCCACACATGGGTACTCTATATCAGGAAAGGGAATTTCATACCCATTATTTCTCATAAAGGCGCATCTCAGCGTTGAAAGTGCCGCAACATTAAGATCAATCTCAATCGTTTGCTGATGCTTTTCTCCACTGCGAATATCATATATTTTTGAAATAAGGGCTGCCATTGCAGAGAGTGCGGTCGCTGAAGCCTCTCCAATATGCCACGGTGACGGAGATACTGGCTCGCATCCAGTGATTTTAATCTCAACTCCCTCTGTGCTTAACCCTAAGTGTTTCAGAAGATGATCGTAATGCCTTTGCATAACTTCATTCATTTTATACCCTCCATAAAAATTAGATAAATTCAGAAAAAATGCTACTTAAAAAGTAGCATTTCTTTGTTATTAGTAATTTAATTTAGCCAGTGCATCCACATTAATGGGGATATCATAGTCAATGTTTGAAAAACCAAATCCATTAAGTTCTAAGAACTCTTGCATAAACCCTTCGATATCTGAACAGCTATGTAGGTTTTCGTTTGATACTTTAGACATTAACGCTTCCACTTCTGCTTGCACAGCTGGAACCATCTCAAGATTATCCCCTCTTACTCGTCCTTTAGCATCTACCACACGCTTATCACCATACACCATATCTACAACCAATCTTTCGATTTGTCCGATACAATCTTCGTGAATTTTGTTCTCTTTCATTACTTTATACAAAATACTGCAATAGATTGGGAATAGTGGAATATAAGCGCTTGCTTTTGTTACGAGCGCTTTACACACTGAAACAAAACCTTCTCCATCTACTTTTTTCATTAAATCATTAATTTCAAATGCTTTTTTTTCTAAATCTCTTTTTGCTGCACCAATTGTTCCACCTTCATAGATTGGATACATAGCTTTTGGTCCTTCATAAGAGTAAGCTGTTGTAATACACCCTTCAGCTAGAACACCTGCTTCTAGAAGCATTTTCATCCAAAGCTTCCAATCTTCTCCACCCATAACTTTTACAGTATTGAAGATATCTTCCTCAGTGGCTTTTTCCATTTTTCCAGCAACGATTGTCCCAGTTGTAAGGTCGATAGTATTTGCTTCAATAGCGCCATCGATGCTTTTAAGAGCTGACATATATGTTTTTCCATCAATTGGGTCTGTTCTTCTACCTGAAGCAAGTGAATATACCACTAAATCCACTTTACCACCAAACACCTCTTTGATGTAGTCAATAACAGCTTTTTTCATTTCCATTCCAAAAGCATCCCCTACGAAGTTTTTAGCCAGTAATCCTTTTTTTTCTGCAAACTCTTTTACCCAAATGTTATTCCACCATCCAGCCGTTCCAACTCTTTTATCAGAAACACCTAGTTCAAAAGAGATTCCAATCGTATCCGCTCCACATCCAAATGCTGAAACAATACGCGTTGCGGTTTTTTGATACTGCACCTTTAAATTCTGGTTTAATAATCATTTCCATTTTACAAAATCTCCTGATTTTCTGATTTGGGGGGTATTCCTGTTGCTAGCCCTCTCGCTAATACTGCATTGTTTTGATTCTTGCACTCAATTTTAATTTTAGCGAGTTTAAATACTCTTTTTTCTTGAATTTCTGCGATTTCAACCCTTAACGTCAATACATCATTTACGTGAACTTGAGAAAAATACTCTGTTTCTTGTTCTCTGTATATTGCACCATCACCGAGTAACTTTCCAATTGCTGATGAGACCATCCCTTGCACAAAAAATGCGGTTATTACGCTTGGAATCGCTTCATTTTCGATATTTAATAGAGTTTTAACTTGATTTATATCGCTTGCTTTGATTTCTAATTCTAACATAAAATTATTCATACATTCTCCTAAACTATGTCAATTTTGATAAAATTTCAACATCACATTTCCAAATCATAAGTTGCTGACCCGATGCATTGAAACATCTACCAATAAAGTTTATATTATTTCCCTCGAATGCTAAAACTTCAATTTTTGAAGTAAATTTTTCATTCATTTTTAGAGGTACTTTGAAAATTGTTGACTCTTTACATAGTTTAAAATTTTGCTTAATAATTCTTTGAAGATCACTGGTTATAGTTGCCACAATAAGCATACCATGAACTATTTTATCCTCTATCTTGTCACCTTTACTTGCATCTACAAGATGAATAGAATTAAAATCTGTACTCAATTTTGCATATGTTTCCACATCACTTTGACTAATCATATGTTCGAATTCAAAAATTTTTCCTACCTTCATTTTCACCTCACTTATTCAATGGTTGGGGGTATCACAGTAGCTGTTCCTGTAGCCACCAACTCTTCATCTTGATTATAACATTCTATTTTGATTTTTGAAATAATAAAATTCTTTTTCTCAATAATTTTTTCAACGATGGCTTTCACAATAACCGTATCATTTGCAAAAACATTCTTTAAAAATTGTGTCTCTTGCTCAAGATAAATTGATCCAAAACCCGGCATTTTTGCGCCTAGCGTTGCAGAAATAAGCCCCTGAATATAAATATTTTGAACAAGTTTTTTTGTAAAACCAGCTTCTTTCCAGTAGAGTTCATTGGTACATAGAGGGTTTCTATCTCCTGTAATACTTTCAAAATTATACACATCACCATCCGTTATTGTTCTAATATAGTAAGCGGTTTGTCCAATTTTAAGATTAGTTTTCATACAATGCTCCTTCGCCTACTAAATTTGGTATCAGCGTTTCAACGCTCCCCTCTGTAACAATCACACCCTCTTGATTAACACATGTGGTGTTTAACGTTATTTTAAGTCCCTCTATTTTAATAATTTCAAGATTAACTGTAATACTATCTCCTACAAATACAGGCTTTTTAAATTGTATATGTTGTTTTGTCACAATGGTTCCAAGCCCAGGAAGTTTTTGAGTAATAGCCCCTGAAATATACCCTGCACAAATCATCCCATGCATAACACGATGCTTAAACATCCCATCCTTTGAATGCTCTTCATCAATATGTGCTGGATTAAAATCACCCGTAATTCCAGCAAATAAATATATGTCAAATGTTTCTACTGTTTTAGTAAACATTCCTTTATCTCCAACCTTTAACTCTTTTGGTACGCTATCTCTAAGTATCTGTCTAATATCAAACATCATATTTCCCCCTTATCTCATGTTCCAACCGTGCGATACGATTAAATCTTGTCCTGAATAAGCATTAGATTTTGCGCTAGCAAAAAACAAAACTGCCTCCGCTACTTCTTCAACTGTTGTAAATTCTCCATCGATGGTGTTTTGAGTCATAGATCTAAGAACTTCCGCTTCTGATATATTCTCAAGCTTAGCTCTCTCAGGAATTTGTTTTTCGACAAGTGGTGTTAATACAAATCCTGGTGCTACTAGATTACATGAAATATTATGAGGACCGCCTTCAATAGCTATCGTTCTTGTTAGCCCAACCACTGCATGTTTTCCTGCAACATAAGCTGCTTTATCTGTTGAAGCCAGAAATGAGTGAACTGATCCAATATTTACAACCCGCCCAAAACTATTTTTTTTCATGATTTTAAAACATTCACGTGACATATAAAAACTACCATGTAAATTGATATTTAAAAGTGAATGCCACTTTTCGGAAGTAAAATCTTCAAACTTCTCAATAATTTGAATACCTGCATTATTTACTAAAATATCTATTTGTCCATGTTCTTTTTCCATTTGAGTGATAAACGCAATAACCTCTTGCTCGTTTGAAATGTCAAGTTTGTGTCCAATAACTTCTACACCACACTCAAGAGAGATATCCTTAGCGGCTTGTACGCATATTTCCTCTGTTGGCAGACCAACCACTATTACTTTACCTCCTGCATTAGCAAGTGCAACGGCAATTCCTTTACCAATTCCTGAAGTTCCACCTGTTACAATTGCAACTTTTCCTGTTACTGTCATCATTTTGCATGCTC
Organism: Fusobacteriota bacterium; assembly: GCA_026387965.1. Taxonomy (GTDB): domain Bacteria; phylum Fusobacteriota; class Fusobacteriia; order JAPLKR01; family JAPLKR01; genus JAPLKR01. Next base: position 38,625 of record JAPLKR010000025.1, read on the forward strand.
TCCTTAACTTTTTCATAGGGTAAGTCCCATTTTTTCTATCTTAAACAATCTAGAATCCATAAGTTTTAGCTCTTTAGAAATATTGGGTTTAAAACTCATATGTGCTAAAATATCACGTTCTAAATCTACGCCTGGAGCTATTTCTATAAGCGTAAATCCTTCGTTCGTAATTTTAAAAACCGCTCTCTCCGTAACGTAGTGAACAATTTGTCCTTTTTCTCTCGCATATTCACCACTAAAAGTAATCTGCTCTACAAAATCAATAAGCTTCGGAACATTTCCATCCTTAATTATCTTAAACGCACCATTACCTGTTTCAAACTGCATCTTTCCAGCCATAAATGTTCCACAAAATACTACATTGTGCGTATTTTGTGAAATATCAATAAATCCACCGCATCCTGCAATTTTCGGTCCAAATTTAGATACATTTACATTTCCAAAGATATCACACTCTGCCATACCTAGAAAAGTAATATCAAGTCCACCACCATCATAAAAATCAAACTGGTATGCATGGTCTAAAATGGCTTGTGGTGCACGTAGTGCTCCAAAACTCAACCCCCCGGCCGCGATTCCACCTATTCCACCTGGCTCAACCGTTGGCGTGAAATTATCCGATATCCCCTCTTCTTCAATAACTTGCGCCACAACTTCTGGGAGGCCTATTCCAAAGTTTAATACTTTCATCTCTTTTTGTAAAAACATCGCAGCACGTCTTGCAATAATTTTTCTTTCATTTAGAGGATAAGGAAAAAAATCATCTTTTTCAATAGGCTTTGAACTAATATATTCTGGATTAAAATCCTCTGCAAATGTTTGCATGTGATTCTTCATATCTTCTACTTCTACAACAAAATCAACGCATATCGATGGGATAACAACACTTTTTGGATCGAGTGTTCCATTAGGAACAATTTTCTCAACTTGTACAATCACTTTCCCTCCTGAATTTCTTGCAGCCATCGCCATAGGAAGATTTTCTATTTTTAACGCTTCTTTTTCCATACTGATATTTCCATATTCATCTGCATAAGTCCCTCGAAGTATCACAAAATCAAATCGCCCCGTTTTATAAAGAAGAAAGTCCTGTCCATCTATTTGTGTTTTTTTCACTAAATCTTGTTGAGTTTTCGAATTAAGTTTCCCCCCTTCTAGATCTGGATCTACAAACGTGTGCATCCCTACTTTACTAATAGCGTAGCCCTTTTTTCCCGCAATAGTTCTAAGAAGTTGATTAAGTATCCCTTGTGGAAAATTGTATGCTTCAATTTTATTTTCTGCAACCAATGCTTGAAGCCTTGGCGAAAGGCCATAATGTGCGCCAATTGTTCTTTTCAGTAACCCTTCATAGGCAAAACGTGAAAGTCCTTTTTCTGCACCATTCCCTTGCCCTGCAACAAAAAACAGGGATAAATCTCTGGGGCTCTTAGTTTCTAAAAACCGTTTTTCAATAGCTTTATAAATTTCTTCTGCAACCGCTATTCCCACGAACCCACCAATACCCACTCTAGCACCATCAAATATCATCTCTGCAGCTTCAACTGCTGTAATTTTTTTCACTAATATTATACTCCTATACAAAATGAGACATGATTCATTTTACAATATTCGTGTGAAGTTTGTGCGATATAAACTATGTGTTACAATTTGTTTTTTGTCCCACTTTCTAAAAACTTTAAAACTTTTTTATACAGTGTGTCAGAATTTTTTATCAACTTCGTATAGAACATATCAATCCCAGCATAATGACTGATTCCAACCATAATGCAAGATATTAATAGCTTCTCTTCGATACTGTAAGATGTAGTCTCAAGCACCCTCATAAAGAGCCTTTTTATCCTATCATATCTTTCACTAAAAGTTTTGAAATGAAATTCTGCATCCCTAATAATTCTATATTGTTCCGGGGTGATCGAAAAATAAGACTGTATCAAATACAACATTTTCAGTGTATTGGTAAATTTATCTTCATATTTGAACGTATTCTCATATACAATTTCTTCAATTTGAGAATCAAATAATTCTAAAATAACTTTCAGAACTTCCTCTTTATTTTGAAAACAGTGATAAAATGACCCTGTACTATACCCAAGTTCTTTCATAATCACTTCGATTTTAACATTAAAATATCCCATTTTTCCAAAAAGTTCTGTGGCCTTTCTCACTATTTGCATTTTTTTTGAAAGTGTTAAGGGAGTTTTTAGAAAACAGTCACTGGCTTCAATAATTTTATTTAAATCACATTGGCTTTTTTCATTAAATCCTTCAAGAATAAACCGTACCAAGAACTCACAATCTAGTTTTTCATTTAATCTAAAATATGCAATAGAGGTATAACGAATAGCTGCCATAACAATAACATATTGGTACTCTGAAATTTCGCATTTATATACTTTTTTCAAAGTTTTAATATAAATATCACGAATAGCCAGTTCATATTCAATAAATGTATACTGGGCTTCTCTAAATAATCGTACCAAATTGTATTCGTTTTCAATAACTTCATAATTTAATTCTATAAATTTTTTCAACCGATGTTCAACATTAGCACCATCTATAACTTCAAATTTTATTTTATGTTTATCAAGAAGACTGTTTACCAGAGCTGAAAAAATATCCCGCTTACTTGAAAAATAGTTATAAAATACACCATTTGATACTTTTGCATGTGATGTGATTTGTAAGACCGAAACTTCATCATATGGTAGAGTTGAAAAAATTTCAATTGCTGATCTTATCAGTTTATTTTCAATATTATCTTTCATTTGCCTTCCTTTCTAACGCAATGATACAATTCATCACCTTAATTGTCAACTAAAAAATCTAGTGTCTCCACTAGATTTTTGATTTTAAATAATATTTTGCTATTTCTTTTGGATAACCTCTTCTAACGGCAATAGCTTCTGCAACTTCTTCTATTTTGCTGGATTCTGTTTTTAATGGAACTATTTCTATAGTTTCTCCCAATATTTTTTCTATAATTTTTCTTGCAATATTAATAATTGAGGAGTATTTGACTAGCTCAATACGAATATAGTTTTCAGAAAAATCCACGCCCCCTGTACGCTTAGAAATTTCACCTTTAGAAATTTTTTGAATACCAAAAAATGGCTTATATACCACATTACCTATGTCAAAAATTTTAATATATTTACCAATTTTTGAAACGGCACTATAAGTTCTTCTTTCTAGTTCTTCTTTACTAAACCCTTGTATCAAAATATTTTCAACTACGCTATTTAAACTTAGTTTTTCATCACTACATGAGTGGCTTATCCCATTTTCAAAAAGAGTGGATTCGTGCGTCATTGAGTGAAGCTGAAAATAATTACCACATTGTGGTGTCAATTGCCCCATTCCTTTTGTCGTGCCTCGAATGCCGTGAAAAATTATTTCAGGTATCGTTTTTAATTGCGTACAGTTAACCAGATAGGCTGCTTTAAACTCAACCATCTCCTCTTCATAAATACCTAATAATTTATCAACGGCACCACTTTGATATCCTGCAGCATTTACTACGAAGTCTACTTGAATAAAATGCTCACATTCTTCACACTTTAAAAGTAACTCTAACGTCTCTTCTTTCATACAAATACCTAATACCTGACTATTTAAATGTACTTTTACAGAACTATTTTTCAATTCTTCTTCGATTAGTGCTGCAATGCGAAAGAGTGCGATTCCAGGTTCATTGATCATCATGATTGGAAATTTCAGTGTATCTAGTACAAGCTTTTCAACAACATTTCCTAACCAATCACTATGAGTTATTGGCTCTTCTACATAAGGTTTATCAAGCAGCTTTGCTACATCATCTTCATAATAAAGTGTATAGTAGTTATCGGGGAGGCCTAAAACTTCATTTCTTAGGTCTTGTGAAATAAGTTCAAAGTAATATTTTTTTAGCTCTTGCGCCTTATCTATAAGCTCTTCTAATTCGAATGGAATATCTTTTGGAACACACAAAAGTGTCGGCCTATGATTGATTCCAAGAGGATATCTTCTTGCAAATTCTATTGATTCACGTAGTAATTCTTTCGCATCCTCTACTGGTATTTCTGGATATAAATTACCCCCTGCATGTAAATGACATGCAGGAGGGCCATTAACGACTTCATTCCCTTTTTCAATCAAATGAACTTTCATCCCATATTTTTCAAGTTCGAGAGCAACAGTAGTTCCTGAAATTCCTGCTCCAATCACCGCAACCGTCTTACTCACTTTTGTCCTCCGTAATGACTGAATTTTGAAGCCCTGGACACTCTTCATGTTGCCATTCCCAAGGGAAATCACTACACTGTTTAGGTCTTACAGCATAAATTTGACACTTTTTTGACTCTACATCGTAATAGATGCACGTTCCATTTTCAGGTTCAGTTAAAGCTAATCCTTTTCGACTTGGGGCAAGAGTGGTGAAATTTTCAATATAATTCGCTTCACTCATTTTTAAAAAACTTGAAATGGCCTTAATATCTTTTCTAGTGATAAAAACAAACCCCTTCCATTCACAACACTTTCCGCATAAAGTGCAACTGAATTTCTCGAAATCGTATCTCATTATCGCTCCCTTTTAAGCATTATTTCTACTCTTGCAAGTCAATACCACCCGCTAACTTATTTAACCTTTCTCTACGCTCATGCCAATCAGGCATCAGTGTTGTTAAAAATTGATAATAGTCCTTGCTATGGTTTGCATGTCTTAAATGGGCTAATTCATGCATCACTACATACTCGATCAAACTATCTTCAAAATGAATCAAATGAGTTGAAAGAGTTACTATTTTCTTCATAGGAAGACAACTTCCCCAACGACTTTTCATAAAGCGAATCTTTAAACTCGGCATCTCTATACCGTAACGACTCGCTACTGTAAAAGCATTGTTTAACACTTTTGGGTATACAAAGAGTGCTTGATCATACAAAAACTTCTTGAAAACTCCCTTTTTAAGCTCACCATTTTCAACATCATCAACGCAAATGTAAAGCGTTTTATTTTGAAGATAAGCAGATTTTTTCTTTGAGCTTATCACCTCTAAGGGATAGATTTCCCCAAGAAGTGATACTTTTTCACCACTGACAAAGTTCAACTCACTCTTACTTCCCCCTTGAGCCTCTTGCATTTTAAGTTTTGACACAATCCATTTACTCTTTTGGTAAATAAACTGCTCAATTTGAAAAATTCCCACTCCTTTCGGAGCAGAAATTTTTAGTATTAGCGCTCTATCAATTTTTATGATGATATGTCGAATATCTTTAAACTCAACACTATATTCAATCTTTTGCCCACTCAGCGCAATAATTCTCTTCACTTAAATCCCCATAAGTTTTGATTGATAGCACACTCTTTGAGCCTCTAGATCACTATCACTAATTTCTAGTGCACCATAAGTAACAAAAGCATCAAGATAGATAAGCCCGCATAATTTTGCCAATTGGCAAAGTGGTTTTGTTAACTCTTCCACTGTTGTAGAATTATATCCTTCAGGGGTGTAGGTATCTTTCGGTCCGCCCGTTGTGATTGCAAAAAGCACTTTTTTGCCTTCAAGTGCTTTTCCTTGACTTCCATAAGCAAAACCATGTGTAAGCACATCATCAAACCATTTTCTGAGTAGCGGAGTTGTTGAGTACCAGTGAAAAGGAGTTTGAAAAATAATAGTATCATGTGCTAGAAGTCGACTTTGCTCTTTTTTGACATCAATCTGAAAATTCCCATACTCATCATAAAGATAGACAATCGTTACATTTTTAAGTGTTTCTATTCCCTTTAATAAAGCTTTGTTGAGTCTTGAATTCTCCCAGTTAGGATGTGCAATATAGATGATTTTTTTACTCATAATTATTCCCTTTATTTAAATTTTATTTATTTTATACTTTATCGCTTCAAGGTGAAATTTTGCTCCTTTAATCTCTCCGAAAGCGTAGTGAAATCAATACTTTTACTGTGATCAATTGTGACTCTTTGAGTTTCAAGATCGACAACTACACGCATTATTCCTTCACTCACCATAATAGCGTCCGTTACTTTCTTCACACAACTCTGGCAATTCATTTTAGTTATCTCGACTACTGTTTCAAAAGTATTCTCTTCAATCCTAGCGTTGCTTAAATTAGTAACTTTCAAAGTAGCGACTGTTTTATTTAGTCCACTCTCTAGACTGTGATTGATTTCACACAGTTCAACGTTCACTATCGCTCTATCTCTGTTTGTGTTACCTTTTTCCAAATTATTCTCTCTAAAATTTATTTGGTTTAACCTAAGAGCATTCGCCACTACGCAGAGTGAACTAAAGGCCATTGCAAAAGCCGATATCATAGGGCTGAGTTTCCAATGAAGAGAGTAAAAGAATACCCCAGCAGCTATTGGAATTAAGAGTATATTATAAAAAAAAGCCCAAAACAGATTCTGCTTGATATTTACAATACATTTTCTACTTAGTACTATAGCATGAATCACACCATAAAGTGAACTCCTCATGAGGACTACGCCTGCACTTTCAACAGCAATATCTGTCCCACTCCCAATCGCAATCCCAACATCACTTAAAACAAGTGCGGGTGCATCATTAATTCCATCTCCAACAAAAGCTGTACATCCCTCATTTTTATATCTCTCTATTACACGCCCTTTTTCACTCGGAAGCATATTACACATCACGTCATCAACACCCAAAAAGGCTCCAACAGCCTCACCAACTTTTTGATTGTCACCCGTTAATAAAGTAGTCTTTATCCCCATCGCTTTTAAGCTTGAAATTACGCTCTTTGCCTCGACTTTTACGGTATCTTCTAAATATATCGCTCCAACACATACTGCATTCACAACTACAAATGAAACTGTCGCTATCTTATTTTCATCAAAATCAACTTTTATATTTAAACGTTCCATTAATGCTTTGTTCCCAACGATAACCGTATACATACCTAGAGTACCCTCAATACCTAACCCTTGATGTACTTTTACATCTTCGTAAGGGAAAAACTCTACGCACTCCCTCTCACAGTATGAAACAAGTGCTTTGCCAAGAGTATGTTCAGAATATTTTTCCAAGCTTCCCACTAACGACAATAGTAACTTTATGTCGATATGTGTAGAAATGTGAGTGATCTCTATTTTTCCCGTTGTAAGTGTTCCAGTCTTATCAAATACCACCCGTTTGACTTTATGAAGACTTTCTAAGACCTCGCCATTTCGAATCAAAACACCAAAACGCGCTCCAACACCTGTTGCCACCATAATGGCTGTAGGAGTTGCTAACCCCAATGCGCAAGGACATGCCACGACCAAAACAGCTATGACCATCATCAATGAAAAGTTTAAACTATGGCTAGTTATTCCCCAATACGTTCCCACTACAACTGCAATAAGCAGTACTATCGGAACAAAATACTCTGATATTTTATCCGCTATTTTAGCAATAGGAGCTTTCGACCCTTGAGCGGATTGAACAAACTTTATTATTTCAGAGAGGAGGGTATTTTCAGGTGATTTTGCCACCTCTACTTCCAACACACCCGTAAGATTAAGTGTCCCTTCAAAAACTTCTGCCCCTTTGGATTTCATTATGGGAAAACTCTCCCCAGTCAACATTGCCTCATCAATTTCTGACGTACCCGTGACTATTATCCCATCAACAGGGATTTTTTCCCCAACCTTAATTTGTACATTATCACTTAGAACAATTTGAGATATATCGCACAGCTGATACTCACTGCCGACTTTTTTATATACTTTTTGACTTTTCAGATTTAAGAGTTTTGAAATTGCTGCCCCTGTTTTACCTTTTGCACGCTTTTCAAGTTGTTTGCCCAAAAATATTAGCGTTATAATGACCCCACTCGATTCAAAATAGAGTTCGTGCACAAAATGACTATTGCCATTAGCTATCTCAAAAAGAGAAAACAGAGAGTAAACAAGGGCTGCCCCAGCCCCCATAGCGACTAAACTATCCATATTTGGATGGCGTCTTACAAAATGCTTGAAACCATTAATAAAAAATCCTCTTCCTACATAAAGAATGGGAATAAGTAGAATAAGCTCAAGCAGCGCATACCACAGCGCATTTGAAGAAATGATTGAAGTCAGTTTTGTACTCATCATTGGAACCATGGCAATACATACCAATACTATACAGAAAAAAATAGCTATCCATAGCATGTAACTATTTGACTTTTCTTCGTTACTATCCCTAAGCGAATCCTTCAATGGGTGTAACTGATATCCTGATTTTTCAACTTTTCCAAAAAAAATCTCTTCATCAATTTCTTTTTTCGCTTCAAAAGAGAGCGTTTCGGAGGCAAAATTCACACTTACCTTTTCAATACCTTCCATTTTTATAACTATTTTTTCAATAGTGTTTGCACACACCGCGCAGTGCATTCCTTTAACTTTATACTGATACTTATAAGCCATATTGGACCTCCAGACATTATTTATACTTTATATCATACTTCATGAAAACTCAAATGTCAACAACACTTATCAAGAATTATGAGATGAAACAAAGAGCGTCATCTCTTAGTTATATTCCATATATAATAGCCATTGTTGTCTGTGTGTTAGTACGACTTTTTTCTGTTGCTGGTGCAGTTGTACAAATAATTCCATAATTAATTTGCATAGACATATTATCAGTTAATTTTGAAGTTATTGCAAAAAGAGATTGCAAATTGGTTTGCTGTGCGCCAACCACTGCAGTTAGTGCTTCCGATACAACTGATGTTTTGCTTAAAAAATACTTATAATTAAGCACTGTATTTGCTGCAAGATAGTACGATGATAGTGCACCAGGTTGTGGCGGTGATAGACCCACTTTTTGAACACCAGCTGGACCAATCAATGCCGTCAAATTTTGTGTTTTATCGTTTATAATAGAACGCCTATAACCTATTGACTCTGTCACAGTATAA
>JAPLKR010000075.1 GCA_026387965.1 Fusobacteriota bacterium
ATAATTTACTTTTAATATTAGATAAGCTCCTTCCCTTCTGTCAATTCTTATGCCTTGCCCCACACCTGATCATAATTTTTTTGTAAATAAGCATATCTTCCTAAAAGTTGTGTTTTCTCTCTTTCGACGCTGCCACCTTGAAGTTTTTCGATATACTCTGTTGCCTTTGCTAGATTCCCTTGCCTCTGATTTGATAGACCAATGTAATAATTCACACTATTTGAACTCTCCCGTTTTAGCAGTTCTAACCCGTATTTTTCAGCTGCCACGTACTGTTTTAAAGAGTAGAGTAAATAGAGCTTCTGCTCCTGAATATAGCGTTCATTATCGCGTTTTAAAAGTTCATTATCTACCGCTAAAGCAGATTTATTGTCAGAGATACCAATAAAATAGTTTGAAATTTTCTGTAAATCTGGTGTAGTAAGAGTTGATAAAGCAGAAAAATTCTCCTCGTACATCACACTCACGACATTTTGATAGTAAATAGAGTCCTTGCTAAGACGTTGTAGTGCCCTCTTTTCGTAGGTTGACGCTGACGATCTATATCCGTTTATAAAGAGCTCTCTGTCACATTTTTCAGACATCTCATTTCTATTTAGCTTTTGGTAACTTAAAGAGATAACCTCTTTCATCTCATATGGGGAATCATTTGTTCTTTTTGCCCACTCAATGGCTCGAATATACTCTCCATTTTGAAAGTAAGACTTTGCAAGATAATATTCAACATAACTTTTCAATAGGTCGCTGCTACTCATTCCTTTTAATATACCTTCAAAAGTAGTTGTTGCTTCTGGATATTTTTTCTCCTCATAGAGAATAATCCCTTGATTGATAGCAAAATACTCCGGTACAACACTCTTTTGCTCCTTAACCGTTAAATTAGTGCGCAAAGTAGGTAATCTTTCTGATTTCAACGTACTTACAACACTCTTACTCTGAACTGTCCCAAGTTTTGAAATTTTTACAAAAGTGGGCATTGAACTCTCGAATGTTTTTATTTTTGAAGAAGGGGTAATGCCTGCAACACTACACTCTTTTACTAAGTTCGTGGTCTTTGGTTTCACCGGAGTATAAGTAAGTTCCGAACTCCCAGATATAGTGGTAGCTCCCCCATTAGCCCCATATATTCCAATTGAGAGCATTATTATGCTAATAATGATTAGCTGTTTTTTTCTCATTGATTTCTCCCCAGAATTACTTTTATTACTATTTTACTCCTTCATAATACTAATGTCAATTAATGAAAATTTAATATTTATTATTTAACAATTTATTTTCAAAATACAAAATAATATCTTGACTTTTTTATATTACTGTATTATAATATAATCATGAACATTAATCTTTAGAAAATTTAGGAGGAAAAAAATAATGAAAGTATTAATCGTAGGCGGTGTGGCTGGTGGTGCAACATTTGCAGCTAGATTTAGAAGATTAAATGAGTCGGCAGAAATTATAATGTTTGAAAAAGGAAAACACATTAGTTTTGCAAACTGCGGTCTTCCCTATCATATAGGGGACGTCATTAAATCAAGAGAAGAACTTTTACTACAAACACCTGCTACTATGAAGGGAATGTTCAATCTTGATGTAAGGATTGAACAAGAGATTACAGCTATTGATAAAGTAAAAAAAGAGGTTGAAGTTAAAAACCTTGCAACGGGAGAAATTTATAAAGAACGCTATGATAAACTGATTTTATCTCCAGGGGCGAGTCCTATCAAACCACCTATTCCTGGAATTAATTCAAAACACATCTTTACCTTAAGAAACGTTACCGATATGGATAAAATTATCGCTTCTATGAAATCTACACACCCTAAGCGTGCGGTCATCATCGGAGGTGGGTTTATCGGTGTAGAAGTGGCAGAAAACCTTCATGACAGAGGGATGAAAGTAACCATTGTGGAAATGCTAGATCAACTAATGGGGCCTATTGACAAAGAGATGTCTGCATTTTTACACCAACACATAAAAGATAAGAATGTAGAATTGTATCTTAAAAATGGCGTTGCGACTTTTTCTGAAAAAGATGACCATACGGTTATTACCCTTCAAGATGGAACACTGCTTAAAGCGGACCTCATTATTCTTTCAATTGGAGTAGCTGCTGAGACAAAACTTGCTAAAGAGGCTGGCCTCACACTTGACCGCGGTATTATCGTTAATGAAAAATTCCAAACAAGTGATGAAAATATCTATGCTGTGGGAGATGCTATCGTTGTTAAGCACTATCTAACCGGTGAACCAACCATGATTCCTCTTGCATGGCCTGCAAACCGCCAAGCACGTATTCTTGCCGACATCATTTCAGGAAAAAAAGCAAGCTATCCTGGAACGCTAGGAACTTCTATCTTAAAAGCTTTTGACTTAACCATCGCAGCAACTGGACTTAATGAGAAAATTCTTATTAAAATGGGCAAAAAATTTCATAAAGTTTATACAAGCGACAATGATCATGCTGGATACTACCCAGGTGCGACTAAAATGACAACAAAACTTCTTTTTGATGAAAAAGGGGCTATTTTAGGAGCTCAAATCGTTGGAATTAATGGTGTTGATAAACGAATTGATGTTATCGCAACAGCAATTAAAGGAAAACTCTCAGTTTATGACCTTCAAAATATTGAAGTTGCATACGCTCCACCATTTAGCAGTGCAAAAGATCCAGTAAACATAGCGGGCTATGTGGCTTCAAATGTTCTTGAGGGAGATTTGAAACTGTTCTACATTGAAGATTTAGATACACTTGATATGAGTAAAACTCAGATTATTGACGTTAGAGAGCCAGAAATTCATGAACTTGGAAGTGTAAATGAGGCTATCAACATCCCACTAAAACAGCTTCGTGCAAGTCTAAATAAATTAGACAAATCAAAAACCATCATTGTACAGTGCCAAACAGGTAAAACTTCTTATTTTGCCTATACACTTCTTCAAAATCTTGGATATGATGTAAGAAACCTCGCAGGTGGATACAATCTGTATTCTACGATGAATGCCCAGCAAGATAATCCAGGAATTTTCAACTTTGACGCACTCGAGAGAACTCTTAAAAAAACTCATCATGACGTAAAGCCTCAAACTGAAAAGAATAATGTACAAATTAAAGTTGACGCATGTGGTCTTAACTGCCCTGGTCCAATTATCAAAGTATTCGAAAATATTAAAAATTTAAGCGATGGCGAAGTTTTAGAAGTAACTGCTACAGATTTAGGATTTACAAGAGATATTAAAGCTTGGGCTGAAAAGACTGGCAATGAAATTTTATACCTTGAAACTGAAAGTGGTGTTATCAAAGCACAAATTAAGAAAAAAGTGGGGTCTCCCATAATACCTGGGGCGACTTATACTCCCGTAAAAGATGGTCAAACTCTCGTTGTTTTTAGTAACGACCTTGATAAAGCTATTGCAACATTTATCATCGCTAACGGTGGCATAACCATGGGAAAAAAAGTAACGCTTTTCTTTACATTTTGGGGGCTTTCTATTTTAAGAAAAGAGAACTCTCCAAAAACAACAAAACGTGGTATTCACAAAATGTTTGGTGCGATGATGCCTAAGGGGAGTTTAAAGCTTCCTCTTTCTAAAATGAACTTTGCCGGTATGGGTCCTAAAATGATTAGAGGTCTTATGAACGATTACAACGTTCCTACACTCCACTCTATGATAGCGACATTTATTATCAATGGTGGAAAGATTATGGCGTGTCAAATGTCCATGGAACTTATGGGAATTACAAGAGAAGAACTTATCGATGGTATCGAAGTGGGTGGCGTAGCTACTTATTTGAGCGCAACAGACAATGCAAACTTAAACTTATTTATCTAAATTTCTTTATGAAACTCACAATTTATGGTATAATAAGCATATAAAATTATGGAGGATTAAAATGAGTGTAAAACATATAACTGAAGCAGAATTTGTTGCAGAGATTTCAAGTGGAAAAGTAACTTTAGTAGACTTTTATGCAGATTGGTGTGGACCTTGCAAAATGCTTGGACCTATTTTAGAGCAAATTTCTGGAGAGATGCCAAATGTTAACATTATAAAAGTAAACGTAGATAACGATCAAAACTTAGCCATGCAATTTAATGTGAGAAGTATCCCTACAATGGTTCTATTCAAAGACGGAAAGCCTGTAGAAACCATGATCGGACTTCTTTCAAAACCTGCACTTGTGCAAAAACTTTCTGCTCTAGTCTAAATAATTAAAGGCTCTCAGTCCAAAATGGACTAAGAGCCTTTTTTTGTGATATTTTTACGTAAATGTCTTTTGAAGAGTTTTATATACACTACAGATTTAGTGTATATAAAAAGACTATATCTGCTCTCTTAATTATCTCTAATAACAACCGTAGTGCCTACATTTACTTGTCGATATAAACTCCGTGCATCTTGCGTGCTCATTCTAATACATCCATGAGATGCATCATACCCAATTCCACCAAGTAAAGTTGAATGAATCATAATGCCATAACCTGTTCTTCCTGCAGCAACATCCTCTTTATTGGGATAATTAAGTATCATTGCCACACCACCATTGCCCCCGTCTGGTGGCATGAAATACTCTTTTTGGAGGTCTTCCCACTGCTTATTACTATTAAATTGAGGCACATAGTAACCACCATCTTCATTTGCATAGCAAGATGCTTTAAATGCAATTTGATATATTCCAATCGGTGTTTTTCCATCTCCTGAACTTGTTTTTCCCATTCCATTTTTTCCAACAGCCACGGGATAAGAGGACAGCAATTTTCCAGCACTATTATATAAATCAAGAATATGGGAATTGCCATGCAGGACAATATAGTTGTTCTGTGCTATTGTAAAATTAGGAATAACAATGGTGCCTATTTTTGGTTTTCTTGTCGTTGAAGTTAAGACTGGGTTTCCTCTAATGGTTAACCCCGTTGGCTTTCCAGCTAAAAAATCATTATTTGAACTTCCTGAGATGTTTTTTAATTCGTTTTTATGAGGCATTAATGTTGTACTTGCGCCACTCATTGTATCCGCAAAAACTATACATGAAAAACATAGTATAAACATAATGCCATAAATAAATTTTCGCATTTTACTGCCTTTCCTTGGTTATTTCAATACTCTTTCATATTATATCATAGAAAGTCATTCAAATAAAGAGACGGCAATGCCGTCTCTTTATTTTTGTTTAAATACTAAGCGGTCATTTTCTAAAGAAATTTCAACTTTGCTATTTGGTTGTATCGTTCCTTTTAAAAGTGCTCTTCCTAAATTGGTTTCAATCTCTCTTTGAATGTAACGTTTTAATGGCCTTGCACCATATACCACATCATACCCTGCAGACCCAATAAAGTCTAATGCACTCTCGGTTGCAATCACTTCAATATTTTGCTCTCTTAATAGCGTATTGATTTCGCTTAGGAGAAGTGTTACAATAATTCTAATTTGTGCTTGTCTCAGAGGTTTGAACATCACAATTTCATCAATACGGTTCAGAAATTCTGGTCTAAAATTTCCTCTTAGCCTCTCCATAACCGCCTCGCGAGTGCTCTCTGAAAGCTCTGGATCTTGGGTGATATATTCACTCCCAATATTTGAGGTTAGAATAATAAGCGTATTTTTAAAATTTACTATTTTTCCTTTACCATCAGTCAACCGCCCGTCATCAAGAAGCTGGAGTAGAATATTAAATACATCACTATGCGCCTTTTCTATCTCGTCAAACAGTATCACACTATAAGGTTTTCTTCTCACTGCTTCAGTAAGTTGTCCTCCCTCTTCATATCCAACATACCCAGGAGGGGCTCCAATAAGACGAGTTGTGCTAAATTTATCCATATATTCTGACATATCTATTCGAATCAATGTATCACTACTGTCAAAAAGATCCTTTGCAAGCTCCTTTGCGAGGTGCGTTTTCCCTACCCCCGTTGGTCCAAGAAATATAAAACTTCCTATTGGTCTTTCAGGATTTTTCAGTCCTGCTCTTGCACGAATAATAGCATCTGAAATAACCGAAATCCCCTCCTCTTGTCCAATGACATGAGTGTTCAATCTATCTGCTAAATAAAGCACTTTCACGCGCTCACCCTCTAGCAACTTAGATACAGGTATGCCCGTCCATTTTGAGATGATTTCTGATATCTCTTCAGTCCTCACTTCTTCTTTAATGAGTCTAACGCTATGTTCTTTGGTATTCTGAAGATTTATCTCCTCTTGCTTTAAGGAATTTTCTAATGCAGGAAGCTTACC
Organism: Fusobacteriota bacterium; assembly: GCA_026387965.1. Lineage (GTDB taxonomy): Bacteria > Fusobacteriota > Fusobacteriia > JAPLKR01 > JAPLKR01 > JAPLKR01. The sequence continues at coordinate 6,235 of JAPLKR010000075.1, forward strand.
ATACTTTAACTCAGCAAGTTGGTTTAAATCATACTCCCGCTCAGCCTCTAAAATAGCATGATTCACTTTCTCAATTTCAAGCTTAATCTCTTTGATTTTAGAAATTTCTCTCTTTTCAACATCGAGCTTTGCCTGTAAGGCATTTCTTCTCTCTTGAAGTTCCGCCACCTCTTTTTCTAATTTTTCTAACCTTCCCTTTGAGAGTTCATCTTTCTCTTTTTTTAGGGCCTCTCGCTCGATATCAAGTTGCATGATTTTTCTTGAAAGTTCATCTAACTCTGCTGGTTGACTATCCATCTCTGTTCTTATCATTGCAGCAGCTTCGTCAATGAGGTCTATGGCTTTATCAGGTAGAAACCTGTCGCTGATATAACGACTTGAAAGTGTTGAAGCTGCAACAATAGCACCATCAGATATTCTAACCCCGTGGTGAAGCTCAAACCGCTCTTTAAGCCCCCGCAAGATGGATATACTATCCTCTATACTTGGCTCCTCAACGAGAATAGGTTGAAACCGTCTCTCTAATGCCGGATCTTTCTCGATATGCTTACGAAACTCATCGATGGTCGTTGCACCGATACATCTCAAATCTCCACGGGAAAGGGCTGGTTTCAACAAATTTCCCGCATCCATAGCACCACTATTTCGACCTGCCCCAACAATAGTATGAATTTCATCGATGAACAAAATAATTTGGCCATCTGATTTTACAATCTCGGTCATGACAGCCTTTAAACGTTCTTCAAACTCACCTTGATACTTAGCCCCAGCTATAAGCGATCCCATATCAAGGGAAAAAATAGTTCTGTTTTTCAAACTTTCTGGAACATCACCTTTAAGTATTCTCTGTGCAAGTCCCTCTACAATGGCCGTTTTCCCTACTCCAGGATCTCCGATAAGAATGGGGTTGTTTTTAGTTCGTCTTGAGAGAATTCTTATCGCTCTACGAATTTCCTCATCTCTTCCAATAACTGGGTCTAACTTTCCTGCTCGGGCAAGGGCTAAAAGGTCTTTTCCAAATTTTTCAAGAACATTATAAGTCCCTTCAGGATTTTTACTATTGACTCTTTGGTTACCTCTAATTTTCTTCAAAGCCGTTTCTATCTCTTTTAATTCTACAAGCTTTGCAAGCCAACTTACTTTTTCAATAGCACTAAGGAAAAGATGCTCAACAGAGATATAGCTGTCACCCATTCTTTCCATAATTTTCTCTGCGCTATTGAGCAGTTCAAGTGTAGGGGGCGAAATATAAATATTTGAACTACTTTGTATCTCTACTTTTGGACGAGCTGAAAGGTGAGTTTTACACTCTATCTCAATAGATGATGGGGCTATATTAGCATGCTTTAAAATTTGTGGTACAATGCCTTCATTTTGATAGAGCATAGCATAAATAAGATGCTCTGGTTCTATCATCTGGTTTTTATATTTCTGTGCAATAGAATTTGCTTCTGATACGACCTCTAAACTTTTTTGTGTTAATTTTTCTTGATTCATTTTCTACCTCCTCAACAAATCTAGCAATCCATCCATTCGTTTGCTAAGGTTATTATAACACCGTTTTAGCACTCTGTCAAGTTGATTGCTAAAATATTTGATGTGTAAAAAAAACTAGTTCTCTAGGGTTCTCTCTTCATCTCTGTATTTAATCGCTAATCCTTTTAAAAAATTCCTTAAATATCTGTCTCCGCACTCTTTATAATTTTTATGGTTTTCTGCTCTAAATATAGAAGTTAATTCTGGTTTTGAAACATCAATTCCAGAAAGTTCAAAAACTTCATGCATCTCTTCACTGCTAAAGCTCAAAGCAATCTTAAGTTTTTTCATTATCAAGTTATTACTTACTTTTTCTTTCATATCTCGCTCTTTATCACTTGGCCCACGCTTCGAAATAATGAGTCCATTTAAAAAAGATAAAAACATAGGATTTCCTATTGTAGAAAAATCCGGATTCTCATCTTTTTTCAAATAATTGCTCACCTCTTCCCTATCCGCTTCTTTTCCTGAAAGAGCAAAAATTTTGATCATCTTGTCATCGGATAAATTTAAAGCATACCTAATTTTTCTTAATACATCATTGTTTGTCATTGTAACTCCTTATTTTTTAATTATAATACAAAACATTTCCATTTAATGTTTTCTTATCGTATAAACAATTTAAATTTTCATAGTAGTTTTTTTTTAAACTTTGTTCTTGAATAAACATCCCTAGTCGACTACTTGAACGTGTCACAGCATATTCAAGTTGACTATCTTTTAAACACTTAAGGTAAATAGCATTGAATATCTTTTCTATCTCTGTAAAATATTTTCTATTTTTAAAAACAATTGGAATCTTTATACAATCTACCCCAGAGAGTAATCCCATTGAAATCATCAGATCACTATTTAAACCCTCTCCGCTGTTTTCACTAATATCCATATCAACAATAACTGTGTGATTTCCATACAGTGGGCGTATTTTTGTTTCAATATATTTTCGAGTATTATGAATTTTTTTTCCTAAATAATGTGAGTGAAGATGACTCGGGCTATCACTCTCTAAATTTAAGTTTGAGAGTTGAATGAATCTACTACTTTTCTCATCATTTTGGTGATAATTTTTCTCTTGTGTAATGGGATGACACAATTGTATCTCTTCATCTTTAATGCCATAAATCACATCTTCGCAATATCTCTCTTTGGTTACTACAATAACATCAACTTGAAGCAATTTAATTTTTTCTCTAATTTCTAAGCCTTTTTGATAGTTCATCGCTCCTGTTTTCAAAGTCGAATCTAACTGAAAATAGATAATGAGCGATGGCTTTTTTAGTTTTCTAACTAATTCTACTAACTCCGAAGAAATCTCAAAAATATTTTTTATCTTCAACATAATACCACCAAAATGAATTCTAGAGAGTAAATTTACATAATCAACAGAATAGTGTCGCAACAGCTCTAAATCTACTTCCAATATCATTACTTGGGAAAGTTTTTTTCTAAGCGTCATTTTAATCATTCTTTGACCTCCAATTTTTCCCAGTTTTCTCTGTTTTGTCTACTTGTTATCAAATTATAACGAACATTTTTGACTTTAGCAACACAATTCATATTAATTTAATTAAATATTACGCTATTCCTTCGATTTTTGATGACATATATAATGGTGAATTGTATAATTAAGTGCAACAGAGAAAAATAAAGGTAATAAAAAAGCCCATAAGAAGGAAGTCTGTTATAATGTAGGTTACGATCAAACATTAAGGAGACTTTAACTTATGAGCTATACCCATATTACCATAGAAGAGTGCGAAAGTATACAGATGATGCTTGC
>JAPLKR010000026.1:0-1190 GCA_026387965.1 Fusobacteriota bacterium
CATCTCTTTCACTTGACTCAACACCAAGTCCAATTCCCAGCAGCCCATCTGTTAACAAATTCAGCCATAAAAGTTGTAATGGCACAAGTGAAATTGGTATCTCTTTATGAGCAAAAAGCGCAAAAAGTGGTGCGGCCAACATAATAATGACTTTTCCAATATTACCGGCAAGCGAGTACGAAATAAACCTTTTTATATTATCGAAAATCGTTCTACCCTCTTCAACAGATGCCACAATCGTTGCAAAATTGTCATCTAAAAGAATCATCGCAGAAGCTTCTTTTGTTACATCTGTTCCAGTAATGCCCATTGCGACACCAATATCTGCTTTTTTTAGTGCAGGCGAGTCATTGACCCCATCGCCAGTCATTGCAACTACATTTCCTTGCTTTTGGAGTGTTTCAACAATTTTAATTTTATGCTCTGGAGAAACTCGTGCATATACTGAAATTTCTTTTACTACTTTTTCAAACTCATCAACAGTCAATAAATCTAAATCTCTTCCCGTAAGGGCTCCATTTTCTGTATCAATTCCGAGTTGATTCGCTATAAAACGCGCCGTTAAAGGATGATCACCTGTTATCATTATCGGTCGAATATTGGCACTTTTACACATTGCAATTGCGCTTTTAACTTCACTTCTTGGTGGATCAATCATTCCAATCATTCCTAAAAATACTAAGTTACTCTCTTCAATTTGAAGGGTATCTTGTACTTTCATCGTAAGGGCGAGTACTCTAACTCCGTTAGATGCCATCGCTTCATTGGCTGCTAAAATACGTTTTTTCGCATCTTCTTCTAATACTTTAACTCCCTCTTTTGAAATAAAGTGAGAAGATACATCTAAAATTCCGTCTAAACTACCTTTTGTGAATAAAACAAACTCGCCCTTCTCAAATAGTGAGAATATTCCGTTTAACTCACCTAAACTTTTTTCTGAAATTTTGTGAAGCGTACTCATTCTTTTTCTTAAAGAATCAAATGGAACTTCTGCAACTCTTTGATATTTTTCATATAGAGATGTTAAATTTAGCTTAGCGTTTTTTGCTGCAACGACAAGAGCCCCTTCTGTAGGGTCACCTAAAAACTCATCTCTTTCGCTACTCTCTATTAATTTTGCATCACTACACAAAGCACCTGCAACTAAAATCGTATCAAGTAGCGGATGATTTTTTAATTCTCTAAAACTC
>JAPLKR010000026.1:1198-23367 GCA_026387965.1 Fusobacteriota bacterium
GCCTAAAGTCTCTACTGCTGGAAGTTTTCGTATAAGCGCATGTCTTCTCAACATTTTCTGAGCTCCAAGTGCTAAAGTAATGGTTACAACTGCTGGAAGCCCTTCTGGTACTACCGCTACCGCTACCGAAACAGCTGTAAGTAGCATTTCATCAAAATGGGCTCCACTTGCAAAGCCAATTATCATTATAACTACCGCACATACAACGCCAATTATTGCAAGCTGTTTTCCTATTCTATCTAGTTGTTTTTGCAAAGGAGTTTGCTGCTTTTCAATATTTTGCAGCATCGTTGCAATTTTTCCAAGCTCAGTTTTCATACCCGTTTCAGAAACAATCGCTTTTCCTCTTCCATAAGTTACAATTGTTCCCATATATACGCTGTTTTTTCTATCTCCTAAAGCCAATCCTTCTTCTGAAAGTTTCTCAGAGTGCTTCTCAACTGATTCTACTTCTCCAGTAAGCATAGATTCTTGAGTTTTTAAATTAATACTTTCAATTATTCTCGCATCTGTGGGAACTAAATTGCCTGTTTCTAAAATAATTATATCACCAGGAACTAGTTCAATCGCTAAAATCTCTTGTTCTATGCCATCTCTTATCACTCTTACTTTTGGAACAGAGAGTTTTTTAAGCGCAACCATCGCCTTTTCCGCACGTGCTTCCTGCGTAACACCTAGTAGTACAAAAAGCACTACTATTGCAAGAATCGCAATAGCTTCAACTCTATCACCTAAAAAAAGCGAAATCACTGCAGCTAAAATCAAAATAATTACCATTGCATTTTTCACTTGGTCTAAAATAAGTTCTGATAACTTTCGACTCTCACCTTCTTCGATTTTATTCGCTCCATAGTGGCTTAGCCTTTTTTCACACTCACTTTGGCTTAATCCTTTAATTGAGCTTTCTAGATTAACCATACACTCATCAACACTACACCGATACCACTCTTTTTGCATTATGTCTCCTATAGTTCCTTTAGTCTAATTTTTTCATAAATATTATCTATTTCTTCACTATCAAATAAAGTTTTTGAGGTCACTGCATTCACACTCATTGCAACACCGTAGCGAAAGCTCTTTTCCAAACTATAGCCTTTTCTTAAACTATATACCATTCCAGCAACTAAGGAATCTCCTGCACCCACACTATTTTTAGGCTCTATTGATGGAACAAATGCCATGGTATTTTTAGATTTAGTTATTAATATGGCGCCTTCACTCGCAAGTGATACCACAACATTTTGAGCACCTAATTCAATCAACTTGTTCCCATAATATATTAGTTGATCTAAATGCGAAATTTTCACATTAAATAACGTTTCTAATTCCGAAAGGTTAGGCTTTATAAAAAGCGGTTTATATACCAAGGTGGAAAGCAAGGCGTCATCGGTTGTGTCAACTACAAAATCAATTTTTTTACCTTTAAGTTTTTCCATAATTTGCACATATATATCACTTGAAAACACCTGCGCCACTTTTCCACATAATAGTACCAAATCTCCATCTTTAATTTGTGAAAGCGATGCAAAAAATAGGGTCAACTCTTCTTGCGTTATCGCTGGATTCACACCATTTATCTCATATTCAGCTTCAGATTTTATTTTCACATTTACTCTAGAACGGTCCCTCGTATGAATAAAATCTGTTAACACGTCCTCGTTTTTCAAACTCTCTTCAATATATCTTCCTGTAAAGCCACCTACAAACCCTAATATTTTAGTTGGTATATCAAGATAAGTTAGTACCCGCGCTACATTAATTCCTTTTCCTCCAGGATACATAAACTCCTCTACTGAATTTGAAGAACCTTCTACATCGAATTCAGTAGTAAAAATAACGTAATCAATGGAAGAATTGAGCGAAATTGAATAGATCATCCCGCCTCCCTTCTAATATATCCATTATACTATTAATTAAGAATTTTGTCATAAGAAAAGTTATAATTCTTATAACTACTCAAAATATTTGGATTACCTCAATTGTCAAATTAAGCTGCACTATATTTGACAATTGAGGTAATTTAAAAAGAAAACTCTTTAGTCGAATTTTGAAAAATATAAAACTAGCATCTATTTCTAGATACTAGTTTTTTCCGCTTATTTGATTCCTAAAGCTTTTGCTGTTGCTTGTCCCGTTGCCCAAGGAGCATGTGAATAGCCCTGCGTTAACATGCCGTTGGTTATATTAAGTGCATCCCAATCTACACTCCAGTTCATATACGCGCTAACTGATGTTGCATTTGCAGCCATTTGAATAGCCGCTTTTTGAATTAACTCAGGAGTTGCAGTATAGAGTAAATCTCCACCAGCTGCCCCTTCAGTAGCCGGAATACCTAACCCAAATTTACTTGCTGGAATTTGAATTCCGATGGATCCATTCGCTTTAAATCCTTCGTTTGTTGTGGCAGCCCAAGCAAGTGCAGTTAAAAACTTATCCATACCATCGCCCGGTACTACTCTTTTATAAAATCCAGATACATCTTTTTCTGGACCAGTCGGCCCATTAGCGCCCCCTTGATTATAAGATTGCGGCCAGATATAGTTAATATTATCTAACCCTATCGCATTAATTAAGTCAATATAGAACGAGCTTTGAAGTGTATGCGATGCCCATTGACCTGAACCATATGTATACGGAACTATGTAACACCATTCGGGAGCCATTGTAATCCAAAAATTTTGTCCTTTACTTCTGTAATGAGTTGCAATTGTCTTAACAGCTTCTCCTAAATATTGAGCACCTGTTGCAGATCCACCTTCTAAGTCAATATCTATTCCTTCAAATCCGTATTCATTAATAATTTGTTCAATCTGTGTCACAAATTTTGCTTCATCTGCTTGAGATTTCATGACATTGGTAAAATGTTCTCCTCCTAGAGATACAATCACTTTTTTTCCTTGAAGTTTTGTGCTTATAATCATCTGCTTAAGTTGAGCTGAAGTATAAGTCGCCGGTGATGTTGACCCAGGATTTTTAAAAGCTAGTTCATAGTTTCCATCTGTTCCAGTCACTATAAATGCCGTAATAATCGTATTATATGAATTATCTATTTTGTCCATATCAACTACCTTCGAATCAATTTGTTTTCCAGCTGTTGGATAAGAAGTGTTATTACCCCATAAACTCCAAAATGATGCATTTACAACACCCTTTGGTAGCGGAGGCACCTCTTCCGTTGTTTTAGCAGTAATTTTTTCTGTCGCTATTGTTGCACCTTTACTATCTAACGCCGTTACAGTAATACTATAACTTGTATTCGCTGTTAAATTTGATATCGTTTTAGTTAAAGGTTCACTGCTTTTCACATTCGATGTCGTTACTAGTGGCATTGACGTAACAGTATAGTTTACTGATCCAGGAATCGCATCCCATTTTACGGAAACAAAATCTTTTCCTACACTTGAAAGAGATAAATTCAATTCTGCTATTTTATTTGTCGTGAGCGGTACAACATCACTTGCACCGACAACAACACCTGTTGAATTCATACTCTTAACTTGGAAGTTATAAGCGGTATTTGGCAATAATTTTTTTGCCATATAACTTAATGTAACTTGCGGTTGACTTGCTACACCATTTTGAATCACAGTATAACTCGTTGCATCTTTGACTGCGACCCATGTGAAATTAATTGAATCTGCCGCTATCATACCTGTCGTTAAATTAATCTTACTCACTACAGGGCCTGGCGGGGGTCCTGATATGTTATTTTGAATTGCCACTAAATCTGATTTTATGTTACTATTTTGTGGTCCTACAGCCCAATACATAACACCTATACCATTATCGCTTGCATATTTTGCTTGAATTCCAATTTGCTCTGAAGGTTCAACATAGTTTGAATTTTCCGGATCCCATTGCTTTGCTCCATCTAGTCCTAAAACTATTTTGCTTGGAGAAACATATTTCGAGAAATTTGCAATAGCGCCTTTGAACCCAAGAGTGCTCGCTACTTGTGGATCAACATATTTTGAACCAGCATCATATGCCATGATATTTACCCAGTCCACTTTAGACATTACTGCTTGATTTTTAAGTAGTGGTAGCATTTCCCCTGCATGAGCTGATACACCTATCCCATTATATAAAGGCGTAAATGTATTGGAATTTGCATCATCAGCTGCTGTTGAAACGCACGTAATTGAAATATATTTGTTTGGCATTTTTGCTTTAAATGCTGTAATAAATTTTCCTACATTGGTAAGCGCTGCTTGAGGGAATGCACCACCAGATTCTAAATCTAAATCAATTCCATCGGGCTGTACTGTTCCAAGTTTTATATTATTAGTTACCCACCATCCTTGATTTTTATAGGCAGGATAGTTAGTGTTTAAAATAGTAGCAATATTATTCACTAGATCGTTTATGTCCGAATCGCTAGCAGTTGCAAAAAACGATTCCCAAACAGAATTATAAGTAGCGCCTCCAAGCGAAAGCATCACTTTTGAATTTGGATTATCATATTTAAATTTTGTCCAATTCCAATACTGATTCGCAACACTTTGACCACCCTCTTCAGGAATCTTCATTGAACCATTCACATCTGAAATAGTTTTTGAAGTAATATTAAAAAACGATAAATTAATCACATTTACATTACTTGGAAGTAATTCTGAAAAATTCAATGTAGACGCCCATGTAGCATAGTATACTTCAAATATATTCGAAGTCACCGGAGTTGTTCCAGAAGCTGTTTTTAACGTAGCACTGCCTGATGCCACTATAGCTCCTGAAGCATTATAAGCTATTACTTGATAGTTATAGTTTGTATTCTCTGCTAAACCTGTATCATTGAAACTTGTTGTCGATAGTAATGTTTTAGAGATACTACCATCACGAAGTACTGTATACGTTGATACCCCACTTGGTGCAGTCCAAGAAAGCTCAATACTTGTTGTGGTTTTTGATTTCGAATTTAAAGTCAAAATTTGTTGAATTTTAGTTGTGACCGAAGTTTCTTCGCTTGTTGCTAAAACTTTACCACTCGCATCTACTGCTTGAATTTTTAGTGTATACTTTGTATTTTGCAGTAAACTTTTTAAAGAGTAAGTCAATGTAGAAATAGAAGCCACTTGAGTATTATTAGAAAATATCAAATATTTATTAGTTCCTTCCACAGTATTCCATGAAAAATCAATTGAAGTTATCCCTATTTCAGAAAAAGTTATATTCAAATTGGAGATATTCCCTGAAGTTGTAAATGATTTTACATCACTTGTTCCGATGACACTCCCACTTACGTTATTTGCTGTAACATATACAGTATAGTTTTTTGACGCTTCTAAATTAATGAATGAATAAGTTAACGGTGAAGGTGAAGTAACTGTTCCCACTTTCGTACTTCCTAAATAAAGTGTATAACTACTAGCATTCGCAACACCTGACCAAGAAATATCTGCTTGTTTTGCAGCAACCGTTCCTAAAGTAATTACTGGCTTTGTTTCTATCGGTGTAGCCCCTATATCTGCAAGCGTCACTGAAGTCGCTTTATTTAATACATTATTCACACTAAATGCAAAAGATACTATAGAGCCATTTGATAAATTTTTAGCACTTAAGAGCGAATTATTTGAAAATGTAATATACATCACATTATTAGCTACTTTTGTTGTGTACAAACTCGAGTCTATCCATGGCGATATATTCACGGCTGTTCCAGAAAATGTGGCCCCACTTGGCAAGGTAATGGTTACCACTTTGTTTTGAAGATTTGTATTAACCGAATCAGCGTATTTTAACGCTATTGTTCTGTACCATACATCGCCATTATCTGAAAATGTTGTGTTGTATACTTTTGGAAATGGTGGCGATGCCGCATCTTGTGTCGTGAATGTAGCGCCATCACTTGTTGATAAAGTTTTGCCTGTGCTATCTAACGCGACTACATAACTCGTGTAATTTGTAGAAGCTAGTAAACTACTTAAAACTGTTCCTAGTGTTTGTACAGAAAGCTTTTTTGTGTTATTTACATATACATCATAACTAACTGCCCCAACAACGGCTGTCCAAGTAAGGTTCGCTTGGCTACTATTAACAGCTCCTATAGTGATAATAGGCTTTGTTATCACTGGCGGTGGTGCACTTCCTGCATCCATTAAACTCACTGATACCGCTTTGCTTGTAACATTGCTTACATCCATACTAAAAGAAATCTGACTCCCTTTAGTAAGCTTTCTACTAATTAAATCTGCACTGTTTGAAAAAGTAACCGTCATGACGTTACTTTCAACTTTTACTGTGTAGAGATCTGCAGCCACCCACGGCGAGATATTTATACTCGCACCTGCAAAATTATTTCCCGTTGGCAGCTTAAGTGTAACTGTCTTATTTTGAAGTGTTGTATCAACACTATCATTATAAGTTACCACAATTGTTCTGTACCAATTCCCCACATTGTCGGAAAATGTCGTGTTATAAGTTTGCCCTTGCGCAAAAGAAATCCCAAACAAAGTAAAAAATACAAACAACATTAAAGTAATGAGCAAATTTTGTTTTTTCATTCTCTTCTCCTTTAAAATTTTTTTTAGTTCCACCCACTAACGTAATTAATTCCAATCATTTGTTTAAATTTACAGTATAACTATTTTTGGTAGATGTTATAAAAAAATAATATCACACAAAAAACACTTTTGCAATAACATTATTTCTTATTGACCAACTATACATCGATGTGTGTTATTTCGGTGAAATACAAATAACGATAGTATACCAATAAAGTACGGTGTTTTCTGTTATTATTTCTCCACTTAATATTACCTAAAACTTGAGTAAATATTTCCAAAAATACTAATTTTATTTTACGTAAAAATTATCTTTTTCTAATTTTTATGAGTTATTTTCAAACTAAAGTGATGAAATTTATACATATTTTAGTTAATTATGTTCTTAGTTTGATTTTAAAGTTAAAAACAAATTAAAATCTAGGTGAAAAACTATTTAACTTTATTTTCATTTATGATATGATAATATAAGTATTATGTATTCACGTTAGTACAAATTATTACTATATTTTGGAGGATAAAAAATGAGAAAAAAGCTACCAGAGTCGGCGTATAGACCTCTGAAAACTGGTGAGGTTTTCGAACCCATCATGTCACCAAAGGAAAATTATAGAGAAGCTACACTATTTAGTATTATTCCTGGAATTTTCTTCACAATAATTTTCACATTTGCTTTAATGTTTTTATCATTTAAACTTGGACTTGGAATATCTGCCGATGTTCCTGTCGCTATTATTGGACTCGGTATGGCAACCACTATGAGAAGAACAAATGCTTTAGGGGAAGTCGTGGTTATGTTCTCAATGCCATACACTGCGAGCGGTATCATGGTAACAGGAACATTCTTACTTCCAACATTTGTTATCCTTGGAATGCATATCAACTACATTGATGTATTCTTTACAATCATTTTAGGTGGATTCTTAGGCATGATTATCGGTATCATCTACCGTGACTATTTTTGTAACAAAATGCACGGAATATTGCCATTCCCGGGAAGTTTTGGTACAGCAGAGATGCTAGTTGCCGCTGAAGGTGGCAGTGCTAAAGTGCTTATCATCAGTGGTATCATCGGATTTTGTTACGATTTAATTACACAATGCATCGGCCTTTGGAATGAAGTTTTCTCAACAAGCTCATTTAAATGGGGAAATGCCCTAATGGTTAATGATAAGATGAATCTTCAATTAGACGTTTCAGCAGCATTTTTAGGCGTCGGTTATTTTACAGGGATTCGCTACTCTTCAGTTATCGCAGCAGGAGGTATTTTGGGAAGTTTTGTCCTAACTCCTCTAATCGCTATGATTGTTGCTCCGGGCCATTCTCCTGAATTTATTTCAATGACTACTGGTAAAATTTATTCTGGATATATTAAAACCATCGGTGTTGGTGCTCTAGTTACCGCCGGTATTGTCTCTCTAATCACAATGCTTGGGGTTATTAGAGGAGCTATCGGTGATGTGTTTAAACAACTCATTAAGCCATCTGGACTTGGAGAGAGTAAAATAAGAACTGAGAAAGACCTATCACCAAAAACACTTGGGTATGGAATTATTATTGTACTCATAGCAACAGCTCTATTTATATTCTTTAGAATTGCTAATCACAATATTCTTTTTACGCTCGTTGCAATGGTTATTATTATTGTATTTACAATCGCATTCTCAATTATTGCTTCTCTTGCATTAGCTTACACAAGTAACGAGCCAGTATCGGGCATGACAATTTTAATGCTCTTGGTTGCAGCACTTGCATTTATCGCTATTAAAGTTCCTGAACACGATATTGCCCTCTTAACACTCATGGTTGCATGTATTGTTATCACTATGCTTGGACAGGCGGGATATGTTGTAGGACTTTTCAAAGAGGCTCAATTACTTGGTTCAACACCAAGAACCCTACAAATATGGGGACTCGTTTCTATCGTAATATCAGCACCCATTATCATCGCAGGCTTTCTTCTACTCGATAAGGCGTTTGGATTTGTAGGAACGGCTCATCCTTTAGCAGCACCGCAAGCCAACGCATTTGCAAGTGTACTCACACCATTTATCTCTGGGCAACCTGCTCCATGGATTCTTTATGGAATTGGTGCTGCCATTACAATAGTAATGTTCATGTTAAATGTGCCTATTATCCCATTTGCAATGGGGCTATACCTTCCAATCTCGCTTGTAATACCATTCTTTGTAGGTGGAGTTGTTTCATGGTTTGTTGGAAGTAGAAGCAAAGACGCTCAAGTCAACGCCGCTAGAAAATCCCGTGGAGTGGTTATCGCCTCTGGACTTATTGCCGGTGGTTCTCTTGCCGGATGTGCCACGGCCGTTCTCGCCGTTATGGGAATCAATCCTATGAATAGCACTTTTATCTCTAATTGGCAAAATACCAATGCCTCTCAAATTTTAGGGCTTGTTGCTCTTATTTGCTTAATTATGTTTGTTGTTACTTATGCCTCTAAAGCTAAAGTAACCCGAGAAATTTTCAACAAACCAAAACGAAAATTAACTCGAGAAGATATCAATAAAGCATTTGATATTGAAGCTGAAGGATTCGAAATTATTGACTAATAAAAAAGCCAGTGGAAAATTCCACTGGCTTTTTTGTTTTATTCACTTCCAAGATTTTTATTAATAATCTCTTTTATTTTGCTCTTTTTAAATTGTGTCTCAAATTTAATTTTTATTCTATTTTCAAAAAGTTTTTCAGCACATTTTATCTTCATCTTTTCATCATCTAAAAGGCCTGAATATTCTTTATCTTTTGATTCGATTATAAGATTTAGTGTTTCTTTACCATCACTGAATTTTACTACATATGCAAAATCTGGTGAATATGAGAGTCCTCCAACCACTGGAATTTTAATACTATTTTTAGGTATCTTAGAAAATACAACAACTTCTCTAATACTCTCTTTCATATTCTCTTTTTCCATATCACTATCAAAAAAAAGTCCCTCAAGTAAGAAGTTTTCTGCCACACTCTCGTCTTTATCCCCAATTAATACCCCTACATTATGACTAGGTATTTCTGAAAGTACACTTCCATTACTATCCGTATACATCGTTGGATGAATTTTTGTATATACATTATCGTAAGAGACAAACATATTGGTTAAACTATGAGAAATTAAAAAATCTCGATGAAATTTTATCAACTTTCTAACAGTTGTATGGCTTAAATACCTATTTAAATCAAATGTTTTTTCTCTAACGTCTGTTTTAATTTGAGTATACCCATTTTCATCTAAATGCAAAAACATTTTATGAAGAGTCTGAATAGGCGTTTTCATACCTTTTTCTAAAGCAAGTAAAAACTCATAATAACTTAAATGAGAGAGTGAATATCTCACATTGGATATAGAGTCCATTTTTCGTGCTGTTATCGTTTCACCTTTTTCTAACCGTTGACTATTCAACTCAATACCAACAGTTTCAAACTGTTCTTTTTCACGAAATTCCACTATCATTGTATTGAGTAGTGTTTGGTACTCATCATCACTTTTAAAATCATATCTTATAAGCGCTTTTTGATTAATCTCTTCCCATAACTTTTGAAGTTCACCATATTTTTCAGTCCTTACTCTCACCATCTGCTTTGGTGTTTTACTACTTTTAACCTTATTTTGGTCTACTGTTTCAAACACTAAAGAAAATTTATTTTTTATCTGCATAAAGCCATCATTGATATATTCTTTTTTTGAGTTAATCCATTTATTTGATAAAAGTTCAATTAACAAAGCTTCTTCATTTTTTCCATATACTTCTGCTATTTTAGAAAGCACTATTTCATCAAGAATTTTACTATTTTCTTTTACTACGCTACTGTTATTAATACTTTGAAGTAGACTGCTCACAAACTCTTTCTCTTCAAAATCCACAAAATAGTGCAAATAGTGGTCTTTCTCCTTTACTCTATTCATGTATTCATTGACTGGTATTCGAAGTCCTCGTCCCACCTCTTGCAATTTATTGGTATCACTTCCACTCCCACGCAATTTACAAATCACAAATATATTGGGATTATCCCATCCCTCACGCAGTGTCCATTTAGAAAAAATAAATCTCAAAGGATTATCAATATCTAAAAGGGTCTCTTTATCGTGAAGAATTTGATTCACCTCTTTTTCAACCTCTTCATCTTTGATAGCATTATCTTTTGAAAAATATCCACCATGACATTGGCTTAACATTTTCAAACTCTCTTGTAAATAGCTTTTATACTGTGAATAGTGTGTTTTTTCTATTCTTTCACGAATTTTTTGCTCTAATATTCTTTCAAATAAAATTTTTATATGAGCCTCTTGTGGATTTTCATTTCTATACGAGCTAATAGAATCAATGAAAAATAGTGACATGGTCTTAATACGAGGAATAGCGCACATATTTTTTTCTTCTATTTCAAAATGTTTCTCAATCGCTTCTCGTATCATCTTCTCTTGTAGTGTCTCACTAAATTTATATGGGTTTAATTTATCCTTCTTTTTTATTTCCATTCCGTTGCTTAGTTGTATTACCGACGTATTCATATTTTGAATTTTAAGTCCACCCATTTCAGTGTGAATAAGACTTAAATCATCCCCCTGAGAGAGTTCGAATTTTTTCACCTTACCAAAATTATTGAGGTAATGAAAGGTTGCACTTTTCCCCTCTAAGCTTGTAAGCTCAACCCACTCATTTTGACCTTCTGGGTATTCTTCCATATTCACAACCAGACCTTTAACCAAATCGGTATTAAAAGCTTGAATGGCATTCAGAGAGTAAAGTAAATCTCTATAGTCACTATCAAAAGTTGCACCATAACGAATGATATACTGTGGTGAAAATTTCAATAAATTTTTCCATGTTTTATTGTCGCTTTTAAATTTATGCGGCTCATCAATTATCATGATACTCTCTGTTGATGCTATGGCATTTACGCATGAGTTAAATTCACCATCAAGAGAATTATCGTATTGAACTGTTTGAATGGTATCGCTATTAATCATTCCTTGATTAATCACTAAAACATATAAATATTTTTTATCCTGTCTATCTCCCTTTACAAACTCTTTAATTACTCTAGGAAAATCACTGGATTTTTTCTTTTTCTTTTTGGTATCGCTCTCCACTACCAAACACTCTAACTCTTTTCCCTGATAAAGCTGTTTAAAATGTATTCTTGCACTCTCACTTTTCAGAAAATTGACTGTTCCCGCTTTAATTGAAAGGGTTGGTACAACAATGATGAATTTATTCACACCATACTCTTGGTTGAGTTTGAACATAGTATTGGTATAAGTATACGTTTTACCTGTTCCTGTCTCCATGTGAATATCTAATATCAGTGGCTCATTCTCTTTATATTTTTTATCCACACTCTCTACACCATTTTTCTTACGAATATTTACAATATTGCTATTAATTGCTTCTCTCTCCAAAACCAAATTAAAATTGGCATGTCTGTTATCATTTTTTCCTATTCCTACACCTTGAAAACACTCTAAAACAGCATGAGTTGCCGCTTCTTGGTGTGGAAGCTTTTCTTCAAAATTGAGTTTTTTCATCGCTACCGCCTAACTTCCATTTTTATGGTAGCACTCTTTTTATTATTATAATTTTCGATATTCTCTTGAAGTTCCATAAAGTATCGGCTCTCTGTGCCACTAAATCCATAAAGTACCACACGGGTGATATTAAATTCTCTCTCTTCATCAATTCTCTCTAATAGTGCTTTTACTACAAAACTAGAACTTATGGTGTCAATCAAGTAGAGTACCTCTCCCACTTTATACGCTTGATAGGAAATATTGGCAAGTTTACCAAATACCTCTTGCTCCCAGTTGAAAATATACTCTTCGATAGAGGCACTAAGTGAACACCCATCTTGAAGTTTAAACGTATGAACAATATCTCTTTTTTGAGTTTCAGTGAGTACCTCTCCTGTATCAAAATTGAGTGTTGGAGAAAATGCTTTTAAACTCTCTTCATCTAAACTTTGAAGTTTTTCTTCCACTTTATACACACTAAAATCCAGTTGGTCTATCACTTTCTCATCAGTAACGCTAAACTCCTCTATCATCTTTTTATTGGCTCTTTTGATGCGTTCAATCCCAATAGATGTTATATTGGTTGGTAAGTTGTTGTCAATGCAAAAAGAATAAGCAGGTTTGGATTTATCTATCTCCTCTTCCAGTTGCACCATTATCCATTTTCTACTCCCCATTTTCCCTGTATTTTTATACACTTCTAAATTAAGTTGATTGACTGCGTGAGCAGTCGTTGCTGAACCTGAAAAGAAGTCGAGAATAAGGTCTGAAGAATTACTATTTCCACTACTGCTATATTGTATCAATTTCTTTACAAATTGTGCTGGCTTAGGATTTGAAAATAATTCATCTCCAAATATTTCTTGTAATTCTCTTGTTCCAACTTGGTTCAAATATTCATTATCTGCTGAAAACAGTGTAGATACAGGGTTAAATGTTGTCTGTAATTCATTTTTATATCTTTTAAAAATAAATCCTCTATAGTTTTTTTTATGATTTTTTTTGAAAAGAATTTTACCATTTTTTATGTATTCTTCTAATGATTTTTTTGAAAAAGCCCAAAATCTTCCTCTTGGTGGATAGTCAACTTTTCCAGTATATGGATTAATTATTTCAAAATAAGTAGTTTCACCTCCACTTTTTGCACTTGGGTCACCTGATGTCCATTCACCATTTTCATCATTATCTGGATTAGAATAATCATCGAAAGTTTTTAATTCCCCCTCTAAAAAAACCTCTGTCTTTATTTTTGAAAAACAAAATAATAATTCGTGTTGCATATTTATTCCACACCCTTCATCACCAGTCATACTTTTTGTTTTTCTAATAATTTCCGCAACAAAATTCTCTTCTCCAAATATCTCATCACACAGCAATTTCAACTGTGCTTGTTCATTGTCGTCAATGGATATGAATATCACTCCATCGTCTTTGAGAAGTCTTCTTGCGAGTACCAATCTTGGGTACATAAAAGTAAGCCAAGCAGAGTGGGTATTGCTTTTCCCCTCCCATTTCAGGATGCGTTCTTTCTCATCCTCTTTAATGATACCACTCACAACCAATTTTGAAAGCTCTCTCTCGCTCAGTCGTCTATCATCATTATAAACAAAATCACCATTTTGGGTATTATAAGGTGGGTCAATGTATATCATTTTTACTTGTTCTTTGTAAGCTAAATTCAAATGACGTAAAACCTCAAGATTATCCCCCTTAATATAGATATTCTCTGACTCTACTTTTCTCTCTTCTGATATGTGCGTTCTTGGCTCTAAGTTTGCTAAATGCCTAGCGTAGCTCTTTCCAAGAAAATTCAAACCATAAGCTTCATTAAAAAACTTCGTATTAGAATCTAATATTTCTTGAAATTTTTCTAAATTAAAGTTCCCAGATACATCAAACACTTCAGGGAACTCTTTTTTTAATAGTGATAGTTTTGGATTAACTACTTCATCTGCTCTGCTCTGCTCTGTAGAATTTGTCATTATTTCACCCCTCTGTCAAGCTTTTTCATCTAACTTATTATACCATTTTTAACCTGTTCTTATACAAAAATAGACTCTCAAAATTTGAGAGTCTAAAATCAATTATCTTTACAGTGCGTCGTAAACGTTGCCCACCATTTTTTCACTAGGCATTAATGTCTTCCCGCCTGGAATCCATTTTGCTGGACATACTTCATTTGGGTGCTCACTCACATATACACACGCAGAAAACTTTCTTAAAAGTTCTGTCGCGCTTCTTCCAACATTATAGTACGCTACTTCTGACGATACTAATTGTCCTTGAGGATTGATGATAAATGTACCTCTTAGAGCAAGTCCTGACGCTTCATCATACACTCCAAAATGCTTAGATACTTTTCCAGTAGGGTCCGCTGCCATTGGATATTTTACATTAGAAAGAAGTTTTTCTGAATTTCTCCAAGCAAAGTGCGCAAACTCAGTGTCTGTTGAAACAGATACCACCTCTGCTCCAAGCTTTTTAATACTTCCATACTGCTCTGCTAAATCTGAAAGCTCAGTTGGACATACAAATGTAAAATCCGCTGGATAGAACACCAGCACAGTCCACTTACCCGCTGCCTTCGCCTCTTCTAAGCTAAATTTTTCAAAAACACCTGAAATTGGATTATATGTTGCCATTTCAAAATTATCTACCATTTGTCCTGTTAAAACTACTCTATTTTCCATTTATGACCTCCGATTTACTGAATATCTCTTATATCTGAAGTATACAATTCTTTACTTTTTTTGTCAAGATATTTTTAATGGCCGATACTATTTACAGTGTTCTTCAAGCGAGCTATGCTTTCCATCCCAAACTACTTCTCTAAAATATTTTGGATCACTTAACCCTTCCGTATTAATCAACAGTATTCGCGATTCTAACCCAAGTTCTAATTCCGATTTTATGTCACAATATTTATCATTTTCTAAAAGAAGGGAAAGTAATCCCATTGTAAGTCCACCAGATGCACCCGATGTGATAGGCGACTCCTTTACTGAAGCTAAAATTCGCATTCCACGCGCGTGTACCTCTTTAGAACATCTAAAAAAATAATCTGCATGACTTTTTATTACATCCCACGCTACTTCATTGATTGCTCCATGTGAAAGCCCTAACGCTTTAAGTTCTAACGACTCTGTGCCTTCAAATTCACTATGAGGTGTTCCATCAGCTTTCTGTGCAGAGTAATAAATCGAACTATCATTTTCATTTTCTACCAAAATAATTTTTGGCATATTCTTCGGCAGACTATTTTTGATAAGCCCAATAACAGACGCAGCTAAAGAACCAAGGCCCGCTTGAACAAAAATATGAGTGGGGGCACTTTCACCAATTTTTTCAAAAGTTTCTTTCACTTCAAGCATAAGCGTCATATACCCTTGCATTATCCATACAGGAATATTTTTACCTGTTTTCCAAGTGGTATCTTGCACGACTTCCCAAGCATTTTTTTGAGCATCTTTTAAAAGTTCTACAATCACTTCAGAATATGGTTTATCAAAAACCTTAACTTCAGCACCTTCTTTTTGAATCATCTCTATTTGGTAACGTGACACATTACTCGTTGCATATACCATTGCTTTATGCCCAATCTCTTTTGCCGCCCATGAAACAGGCACTCCAAACCCTCCATCAGTAGCTGTGGCAAAGGTGATTTCTTGAGTAATTGCTTTTACTTCTGGAATGTAAAAATATCCAAAGCTCACATCAGAAATATCCTTTCCAATTCTTTCAGAAAGAATTTTACCCATAGCATAAGTTCTTCCTAAGCTTTTAAATGACTCCTCTTCAAATCTTATACTTTCATCCTTTAGATAAATATTTTTCACATTAAAATGCTCTGAAAGGGAAGCAAGCGAATGTAGGGGCGTAACACTATAACGATAAATTGATTTATGAAATTTTAACGCTTTCTCCGCTTCCTCTATTGTGAAATATTCTAATGCACTGCTCACTTCATTTTTCATACTATTTTTTAGCCATTTAATTGCCATTTATCCTCCTATTTCTTTTTCTTATTTTCTAACTCTTCTCGTTCATCTTCAAGTTTTTTCATGTAATCTAAAAATTTTCCAGGATTATTTTCCATTTTTCTTTTTAATAGAGCAACAATTATCATTATTACAATGGCACAATATATTAGCAATGTAACCAAATTATTCCTCCATTCTTAACTTAGTAATCTTATTATAGTGAAATATCACAATCATGAGTCAGCAAGTCTTCATATGTTTCTGGTTTTACTAGCTCTATCACTTTTCCCTCTTTCAAAAGAAGTACTTGTGGTCTTCTAAAACGGTTGTAATGACTAAACATAGAAAAATTATAAGCGCCTGTTGAGTGGATCATTAAAATATCTCCAATTTCTGCCTTTTCAAGTTCAATATCTTTTATCAAAATATCCCCTGTTTCACAAAATCTTCCCGCTATAGTTACGTACTCTTTCTCATTTTTTTCTCGACTATGAATTACCGTTGCACTATATTTTGATTGATAAAGAGCCACACGCATGTTGTCAGCCATACCACCATCAATAAATAAAAATTTACGAATCTCTTTTATGTCTTTTTGAGCTCCGATTCGATAAATTGTATGACCTGCTTCTGCTATGAGAAAACGTCCCGGTTCAATTATAATTTTTGGTCTTTTATATCCAAATTCCTTAAATTTTTCTTCAAGTTTTTTCATCATAGGATCAATAAAAAATTGCAAAGATTTTGTTAAATTAGAATTTTCATAAACGATACCAAAGCCGCCCCCCATATTGAGCTCTTGCATCTCTATTTGCAGCTCTCTATTTAAATCGCATACGAGTGTAGCCATAACTGTAGCGGATTTTTCATAGATCGTGTGATTTTGAATTTGAGAACCAATATGAGAGTGTAGACCAACAAACTCTAAATTTTTGCACTCTATAATGTGTTTAATAACCTTTACCAATGAGCCTTTTTCGAGTAAAAAACCAAATTTCGTATCTAATTGCCCAGTGGTAATGTAGCGATGTGTGTCAATATCAATACTTTCAAGGTGTGGTGATACACGTAACAATACTTTGATTTTTTTGTTTAACATCGAGGCAACTTCAATTAAATTTTCAAGTTCAATCTCATTATCCACTACAATTCTACCAACACCATAAATAAGGGCATCTGTTAACTCTTCTCGTGATTTATTATTTCCATGAAATAATACTCGCTTCATATCAAAACCACTTCTATGTGCCGTAAAAAGCTCTCCCCCTGAAACAACATCTAAGCCAAACTTAAATTTTTTTACTATTTGGCACATACTCTTACAAAGGAATGCTTTACTGGCATAATACACATCCACATTTTTATATTTTTGCGTAAAATCTTCCTCTAACTGCTCTACTTTTTGTAAAATACCCTCCCATGAAATCAAGTAAGCAGGAGTCGGATACTTTTTTGCTATTTCTAAGATATTACACCCATCTAAATACTTATAACTTTTCATTTTCCCTCGTTCTGCATTAAAATTATTTTTCTAAAAATATTATAGCTTATTTAAAGAAAAAATACTATGCGTTTCACTACATCACTTAAGTAATATCTCTTAATAATGATTTATACTTTCATCTCATTGACTAAACTAAAAATTTATCATATAATTTATATGATAAATTTTAAATAATTAGGAGTTTTCATGCAAGAATCGAATCAAAAAAGAGTCCTTGGCGTTTTCACTGTTGCCATGCTCAGTGTATCTGCAATATTAAGTCTCAGAAATGTACCCATTATGGCAACACTCGGTTTTAAATGTATCTTCTTTTACGGCCTTGCGGCACTCTGTTTTTTAATCCCTTCTGCATTTGTTGCTGCCGAACTCTCTACACGTGCAAATACCAATGGTGGTGTCTACTCCTGGGTAAAGATGGCACTCGGTGAAAAAGCTGGTTTTGTAGCCATTTGGATGGAATGGATAAATAATGTTATTGGTTTTCCAGCGACACTTTCAACGATCATAGCAACATTCACTTATGTCGCATTTCCAAATCTTCTCTCTCATAAATTTGCATTTTTTATCTGTATTATGGTTGTTTTTTGGGGGTGTACTTTTTATAATTTCACATCGGTTCGAATTGCTACTGGCTTAAATATCATCGGCGCACTATTTGGTATGATACTGCCTGGTGCACTCATTATTATCCTTGGTTTGGTTTGGGTTGCAACAGGACATCAAAGTGCGTTAACAAATTTCAGCATCATTCCGCATTTTTCAAATAATAATTTTGTTCTTTTTATTAGTGCAATTTCGGGATATTCCGGTATGCAAATTCTGGCCTTCCATGCTAAAAATGTTAAAAACCCAAAACGAACTTTTCCAATCGCTATTGTTTTGAGTTTTGTCATTATTCTAGTGCTCAGCATTGTTGCCTCTATTAGTGTAGCGCTCGTTGTTCCTGCTGATAAACTTAATATTATGAATGGACTTATTGAAGGATTCTACTATTTTTTCAGTACTTTTCATCTTGCTTTTCTCACAAAACCTCTCGCCCTCTGCCTAGTCATCGGTTCAGTTGCCTCTCTAAGCGCTTGGATGCTTGGCCCTGCTAGAGCTATCTCAGTTGTGGCACAAGACGAACTGCTTCCCAAAATAATGGCTTATAGAAATAAAAATGATATGCCTGTAATTGTTCTAATTGTACAAGGGGTTATTGGCACAATCTTAGCGTCACTGTTTCTTTTCCTGCCTTCAATGCAAATGGCATTTTGGATTTTAGTTGCCCTTACATCCCAATTCACTATATTTATGTATATATTAATTTTCATCTCAGCTATCAAACTTCGTTATCAAAAGAACCATATTAGAGATAATGAAAGTTTTCAAATCCCTGGTGGAAAGCCGCTTCTTTGGATTGTTGCTCTCGTTGGAATTATTACATGTTGTATCGGATTTGTATTCGGCCTCATACCGCCGAATTTATCGGCACAAGGCTTCTCAACTAGTATGTATATCACCATTATGGCACTCGGCGATATTGTCATAATATTTATTCCTATATTGTGGATACAATTAACACATAAAAAATAACATTATCCCCATTCATTGGGGTTTTTTTATGTGAAATTTAATTCTATATTTACACACTTATCATTATATGATATGATAAGTAAAATTAATACATTAATATCCCGGAGGTTTTATGAACTTAAATAATGCCCAAACATTTTATACTGTAGCAAAGTATAAGAGTTTTACAAAAGTCGCAACACTTCAAAACGTAACCCAAGGAGCTATTTCAACTCGAATAAAAAATTTAGAGCTCGAAATCAAAACTATTCTCTTGATTCGAAACAACTCCGAAGTAATTCTAACTCCTGATGGTGAGAAACTTTTTTTTATTATTGAAAAAATGCTGTTTGAAGTTAATGATTATGAGGCAGCACTGGCAAAATCAATTGCACATCATACCGTCCAACCTCTTCTAATTGGAATTTCTAGTAAAGCTTCAAAAAGTCATTATTATCATAAACCTTGTGCGGCACTTTACTCTCATAGTGGTCCCCCTATTATTGTACATGATTCTTTAAAAAATATTTTTGAAAAATTAAAAAATAATGAAATTGATGCTATTTTCACAGCACGTTATCAAGTTCCAAAATTTGAAAAATTCAAAATTGGGCAATTTACACTGACTCTGTGCGCTAATTCTAAATTCAATTTTGATGAAGATTATGAATTTATTTATCCAAATTATTTTTTTCTAACTGGTTCTTCTCCAACTAGCGAAGAGATTTTTCCAGATGGATCAGATTTTGAGTTTCAAAATTCAGAAGTGATTAAAAGAGTTAAAGGGCTCTTCTCACTTCATCCGCAAAAAGAAGCTTCACCGTTCTTAGACGATTTTATTTATCTTGAGCTGATAAAAACAAAAAAGAATATTCTTACACTACTGCCCGATTTCTTAATTGAGGAGGGGGTGCGAAAAAAAGAGTTAAAACTTATCCATGTTGTAGATTTGTATCCAATTTTTTGCTACCATAAACCCGATATTGATTGGAAGCTTCGTGAAAAATTACTTGCATTAAGACAGCTATAATAAAAAAAATCACAGGAAAGCCTGTGATTTTTTTATTCATATCTAAGTGCATCTATAGGGTTAAGTTTTGAAGCCTTTCGTGCTGGATACACGCCAAATACAATTCCTATTACAGTTGAAGTTACAAAGGCAAATATGATGGCATTTATACTTAGCAGGGGTGGTGCATGAGTCAGTTTGGCAACAAATACACTACCAAAATATCCAAATATAATTCCAAGTATTCCACCTATTATGGTAATAATTACTGCTTCTATTAAAAATTGAAATAATATGTCACTATTTTTAGCTCCAATAGCTTTTCTTATTCCAATTTCTCGTGTCCTCTCCGTTACGGTAACAAGCATAATATTCATTACGCCAATTCCTCCTACAAAAAGTGAAATGGCTGCTACAAAACCTACAAACGCCGTGATTTTATTAAGCATCCCTACAAAGGAACTCGCATTTTGAGCTGTTGGTTGAGCTGAATATTTATCTGAAGTTGTTCTATGTGATTTAGCTAGAAGCTGTGATATTTGACTTCCCGCTTGCCCTATATCCGTATTTGGTGCTAGCTTTACATAATACGAATCTACGTTCGGCTGCCATTTATATTGAAGCATTTTTCCAATCGGAATATCGACAAAATACTGTCCACCACCTTTGAAAATTTTAATAATATTCGCATAAGGATTAGGAATCACACCTATGACAAGAAAAGTGGCTAAATTATTACTGTTAAGTGTTACTGAAATCATTTTTCCAACAGCGTTTGGTGTGCCAAAAAGTTGTGTTGCAAGCATATCATCAATAACCGCAAAGTTCTTTTTATTCTCATATTTATTATAAAATCTTCCATACTCTGGAACCGTTGATTGAATAGCAAAATATGATTGTTCTACACCTTGAAAATTGGCATAAATTCCACCCATTCCCCCGGATGAATCACCCATAGAAGAGCTCGCTCCTCTCTCTCCCCCATTTTCTGATTCACTTGATGCAACATTTACTCCAGAGCCAGCTTGTACTGACACCTGTCCATAGGAAAGCAGTGGCGACACATACAACACACCTTCTACTTGCTTAATAACTTGACCATCATGCATTGTCATTAAATCTGTTTGATTCATATTTTCGTTTGGTGGAAGATTCATATTCATTTGAACTTGAATAACATTCATTCCCATTTTATTTAAATCTTGTTCAACAGCATGTTTTACACCATTTCCCACCGAAGTAATCAAAATTACTGATCCAATTCCAATAATAATTCCAAGCATCGTTAGAAGTGTACGAAGCTTGGACTTCCAAATATTTTTAAGGGAAGTTTTAATGGTTTCATTGATATTCATCTACTTGTCCCCACTTTCCTTAATATTGGGAATATCTGAAATTATTTCACCATCGGAAAATCTTACAATTCGCTTGCTATAACTCGCTACACTCGTTTCGTGGGTAACAACAATTATCGTTTTTCCTTCTCTACTTAAACTTTCAAATACTTCCATAATATCTTTTTCAGATTTGCTATCTAAATTCCCCGTTGGTTCATCAGCAAGAATAATACTTGGATGATTTGCAAGCGCTCTAGCTATTGCAACACGCTGTTTTTGACCTCCAGAAATTTCATTTGGAGTATGTTTCATTCTATCGCCCAATCCCACTTTAGTAAGTAACTCTTTTGCTCGACTATTACGTTCTGATTTTGCAATTTTTGCATACATCATTGGCATTTCTACATTTTCAAGTAGCGTTAGATTATTGAGCAAATTAAACGATTGAAATACAAAACCTATTTTTTTACCCCTAATATTAGAGAGATGCTTATCTTTTAGACTTGAAACGTCAATTCCATCTAAAGAATAACTCCCTTCAGTGGCTGTATCTAAACATCCCAAAATATTCATTAAGGTTGATTTTCCACTTCCTGAAGCACCCATTATTGCAACATACTCTCCTTCAGCAATATGAAGGTTAACATTTTTAAGTGCATCAACGCGAATTTCACCCATTTGATATATTTTTGCAATGTCTACTAACGTAATCATTTACTCCCCACTTTTAAAGAATTCGAAGAGGCTGATTTAGTAACACT